>JAFGWG010000241.1 GCA_016937255.1 Bacteroidales bacterium | reverse complement strand
ACCACTGGTTTAGGAATGAATTTTTCATATGCATTAACCGACGATACTCAAAATGGAAACGTTATTCCACGATACACTTTTCTATACAATATGAACAATAATTATCATTTCGATTTTGCCGAACATTTTGGAATGTATGCCGGATATAGCATTGGAAATGTTGGCTTCATCTCAGAATGGAATGATTCATTACAAACCAAGAAAAAATTCCGCACTTATAATTTCGGTGTTCCTATTGGATTTAAAGTGGGTAATCTCGACCCCAAAGAGCCATTTTATTTCTTTTTCGGTGGAGCCATGGAAGTTCCTTTCCATTTTAAGGAAAAAACATTCTTTGATGGTAAAAAAGTTAGAAAAATCAAAGAATGGGGAAGCAACAGGGTTAATATACTACAGCCAAACTTATTTGTTGGCATTACTTTCCCAAATAGAAACACGTTAAAATTTTCATATTACCCCATGGATTTTCTCAATAACTCATACACAGAGAATATTAATGGTACTCAAGTTCAGCCTTATTCAAACTTCCTGCATTCAAATATCATATTGATTACCTATGGTGCAGGTTTGACGAATGTGAAGAAAAAATAAAGTCTGTCAAAATCAAAGCGGTTAAAGAAGTTTATTATTTTTGTGATTGCATAATGCAAAGAAATCACAAAACCTAAGCTTATGAAAGCCAAAGACCTGATTTTTGCCCTCATTTTCATTCTTATTTTCCTGCCTTTTTTCATCTTCCCTGAAGCATACAATTGGTTTACCACAACAACCAAAGAGCATGGATTTATAATGAGCTTTTTCAAGTTTGCCATTCTGGCCACCATGGGCGAAAGCCTTGGCTTAAGAATTAAAACCGGCAAATATAATTTTAAAGGTTTTGGTTTATTACCTCGTGCTATCGTTTGGGGATTCTTAGGCTTTTTTATTTTTATTGCATTCAAGATTTTTGCTACTGGAACACCTGCCTTCCTAGATTATATGGGATTAAAGGACGTAAAAGAAAGTTTCAGCAGCCCGGATTTCAACACCACCAAACTAATCACAGCATTTTCCATCAGTTTCTTTATGAACATCATTTTTGCTCCGGTTATGATGACTTTTCATAAAATTACCGATACTCATATCGAGAAAAAAGGTGGAAAAATCACCGCTTTGTTTTCCTGTATTCCAATGGGTAAAATCATGAACGAAGATGTAAACTGGAATGTACAATGGGGTTTTGTTTTTAAGAAAACCATTCCATTTTTCTGGATTCCTGCTCATACCATTACCTTTATGCTGCCTGAAGAGTTCCGCGTATTATTCGCTGCAGTTTTGGGTATTGCACTTGGTGTAATTCTCGCCATTGCCAGCCAGATGAATAAAAATCAGTCGAAATAGATACTACTCCGACTGATTATCTAATATTTGATGTACAGGGAGAAATAAGACTCAATGGATATTTCCATCCCTGAGAAAAATTATTTCAATATTATTTTTTCAGTTTGTACTGAAGTTTGTGTGCTGATTCTAACATAATAAACACCTGCTGCCTGATTACTCAGATCACATGAATTTGTGTTTTCTTTCTGAAGAATTAAGCGTCCATTGATGTCAAAAACGCTAATATCAACTGCACTTTCACTCTCAATATATACTGGTCCTGAAGTGGGATTAGGAAACACATTAATTGCTGCAAACTGATCAAAATTCACTGTTCTGATTTGAGAATAAGCAAATGCACCACCAAAGTCAAATTGCTGCAATCTGTAATAGGATTGCCCTTGAAGCGGGTTATTATCAAACAACTGATAGTCGATTTGCGAGTTTGAGTTTCCCGCAGCCTCCACGCGATTGATATTTTCCCAATTTATTCCGTTGGATGAACGTTGAACCAGAAAATAATCACTATTGACTTCTGTAGCAGTTTGCCATTTCAGGTCAACGGCGTCATCGCCAATTTTTTCAGCTGTGAACGAAAGCAACTCAACCGGCAAAGGCGAATCAGTACTTCCAAGGGTAAAAACACCGTTGAATATTAATGATACATATGCATCACCATAAACATAGGAGTCGTATGGATTGGCAGAAGGCAGGACAAAGTTATTTGCAACATTCACTGCACCATCGAGCGGAGTCCAAACATTGCTGCCACCCTCCACAATTTGCTGATACACCACTAAATTACTTTCATCGGGGTGAGATGCACCCAATTCTGCTTCCCAATAAGAAACTTGAACATTAACGTCGCTACCATCTATTTCACCAATGCCGGGCACAATATAATATCTGGCAACACTATAATTGGAAATATAAGAACCCGTTCCCTGCTGTCGCCGATGTCCACGAACGACAGTTATACTTCCAAGGTTCTGATCCGTAGTTATTGCGATTCCAAGGTTTGCAGGATCAAAATCAGTAACAGAATTAATGGTTCTTGTATAGTGAATTGTACCGGTGTTTGTTGAAGGGTCACCCACTTTTATTCTATTTGTTTCTGTCTCAGACTGAATTACACCGGTTGCGCCCAAATCAATGGATGAGTTTTGCAAATCAAATTCTCCGGCGGTCATGGTTAAATTATTGCTTACTGATATATCTTTCGAAAGCAAAAGATCACCACCACTTTTATTCAGCGTAAGATTATAGAAAGCGGCATTTGAAGAACCGGATATGGTTTGATCTGTTGACCCCACAAAACTAACCTGAGAAGTGGAAGGTGTAAATGTGCCGTTGTTTTCCCATGAAGCATTCTCGCCGAGGATGATATTGCTACTACTAGTACAGACAATATTTGCGCTGTTGTTTCGTATGCCTTGAGAAAAACTAGTTAATGAAAGCAATAGTATGAGCTGAATTAAATATACTTTTTTCATAATCCCCTCCACTTTTTAGTTTAAATCTTCCCAAATGGTTCCATTATACACTTTAAGCTTACTATCATCAGTGTCAAAATATATTGATCCTGCTTGCGGACTTGAAGGCGCTGCTGAACTTGCAGGGGCATTTAACAGGTTATTAATCGTCATTGTTCCTGCTGTAACTGTTCCCGTACCAATATCAATATTATCATTATCGACATCCGGGCTGATGGTTCCTGTATTATCATCGCGAACCCAGTAATTTGAATTTCCGCTTCCTGAAATAACAACCTCATCAATATCCCATTTTACGGCAAGGTTTTGTCGCAATAATTCTCTTTCTGTATCTGAGACTGCATCGGAGTAAATTGCCACTTCAGCAATGTCTCCATACCAAAAACCAACATAAGTATAATCGGCGCAACCAAGTTTAAGGTTTGCTGTTCCATCATATATATCATTAATTGCAGCGCTTGTTGTAGCCTGAAGCACACCGTTAATATATATTTCCAAAATATTACCCGGTTCCCAAACGTATTCTACAATTTGATAATGATTTAGTTGCATAGCCACTGTTGTGTTTGTTGCACTGGTCCAGTCACCATTTTCAAAAAGATAGCAAGTAGAATTTCCAAAATCGTATTGACGGTTATCTCCTACCGTATTGTATTTTGATAAAATTGCTTTTCTACCACTTATAAATGGATTCACAACAGCTACGACTGTTAACCCACGAGAATTATCATGAACTTCAACATCACCGGCACTCATTACATCGTTTGAGCCGTCGAATCGAACAACATTCTTTCCGTTTTGTTCGTTTGTTTGCAGTGTTGGCTGAGCACCAATTGATGCAGAAAAATCTACCGAACCATAAGAGTCGGCCCAGGTTGCAACAGAGCTTCCATCAGTTCCGGTTAGCGTACTTGCATCAAGCCAGCATTCGAGGTTTGCAATATCATCTGGACATTTTTTTATTGACAATTTTTTTTCTCTGATAATTTTAAGACTTCCATCTACCTTTTGAAGTTCAATATAGCCATTGGGGGCAATAACGCGCTTATCAGATAGACCGTCTACAGCATTTCCGTTAGGATCAATATATAGCCTATTCGATCCTACATTAAAGAAGAATTTCGATTGCCCGTCAGGTGCATGAGAAATACTTGCAGGCAATGTTACAGTTATATCACTTGAACTTGTATTGGCCTGTAAATAATCGAATGACCAATCGTCTGTTGCTGCATTATAGTCAACTGTCGTTGTAATAACATTCGGCTGATACAATCGACTGTCCTCAATGAGCAGCCATTGTGTTGAATTATCAGATTTAATAAACATTCCATTGCCTGTCAATCTGATTATTGCGGGATTATCTCCATCAATATTTTGCCCACTTGTGGTCTGAACGTTTATCAATCCTTGACCTCCTTCTTTAAATAGTCTAAGATACCAACCCTCATTTTCCGCATTTGCATCCGGAATAGTAATGGTAGCTGCAGAAGGAGTTGCGGGTGTTGTAATATAGTAGATTTTATTCATATCCGTAATGGTAGCACTACCACTGGAAGCATCTAAATGTATGATATCTTGCAAACTAATATCTCCAAGATTAAATCGCCCTGAAACACCAACCCATCGGGTGTTGCCCCCATCGCCGGTTGACAATACGTATTCGTTATCATCGGTATTTCCACTTCCTGAAGTTTCGTATCTGTAATGCGTCTCTGTTTCCACAACATAGCACAAATCATTATCGATACCGGTTGCGGCTTCGGCTTCGGCCACTGTGGCATATGTTATTCTTTCATTTGAAAGCTTAACCCAATTTGCACTATTATAATAATAGAAACCGGGTACATTGTCGGTTTGATAAATAATCAATCCTGTGGCAGGTGTTGAGATTGCATTTCGCTGAGCTTGAGTAAGCCGCGGCATTAGCATCCCTTTATTGCCTTCAGTACTATTTACATCTAATAAAGCAGAAGCATCTGGAGATGATCCGTCGTCGTTAATTCCAACATTCTGTGCGAAAACAGAAACGCTGAAAAATAATGCAATAATGAAAATAAGCTGTTTCATGGTGATGATTTGTGATGGATAATTCAGGGAATAAAATTATACCTTACAGCCTCTGAAAAATAGAGTATTAACCACTAAAAATCACCCATAAGCATGGGTAAAAACACGCACAAATTTTATTTAATTCCGGCCTGAATCTTTTTTGTCAAAGAATTAAAAACCAGCTCATAGCTTTGATCAATAAGCTTTTTCAATAGAATTTCATCGAAAAAATCAATTTCCGATACCGAAATCCAATAACGCTTATTCATATGCCAAGCACCTTCAATATTTGAATATTTTTCACGTAATTCCATTGCATATTCCGGATCACATTTTAGGGTAATGGCAAAATCGTGATTCAATCCGGTTAAGGCAAACATTTTGCCCCCAATTTTAAAAACTAAAGTGTGTTCATCAAATGGGAATTCTTCTGTAACTCCGGGTTTGGAGATGCAATATTCACGATATGTTTCAATATTCATACAATACTATTTCGAAATCCAGTAAGCAGGATTCTGCAATTGCTTTTCATTCCATACTTCGAAATGTAAAACGTATTGCTTATTATCGTTTTGACCAACAAGGCCAAGCTCTTGCTTAGCAGTGACCGTCTGATCTTTTTGAACCTTAACATCTTTAATATTGGAATATACAGTGAGATATTCCCCATGCCTAATAATAAGTGCCTTATTGCCATTTGGTAATGAAATAATGCCACTCACTTTGCCTTCAAAAACAGAACGAGCTTCTTCACCTGCAGGAACACTGATGTCTATTCCATTGTTTTTCACCTTAATTCCTGCAAGCACAGGATGAGGATGTTCTCCAAAACTAGAAATAATAATCCCTTGTGATACTGGCCAAGGTAAACGACCCTTGTTCCCTTCAAATGTATTTGAAATACGCTTTTCATCTGGGCTCATCACATATTCTGTCTTACTTCCAGAGTTATTATTGTTATTGTTGTTATTATTATCAACTACATTATTCTTTTTACTGGCTTCAATTTCCTTTTTAATAATTTCCTGAATTTGTGCCTGCAAATTATTAGCTTGTTTCTGCTGCTTGCGCATCTGTTCTTTCAGTTCGGTTTCCTTTTTCTTCAAGCCATCTGCAATATCCTTTTTCTCCTGTATTTGAGAATCCAGTTTTGCTTTTGTTTGTTCCAATTCCTTGAGTAAATCAACCTTCTCCTGTCTTGCTATTTCCAATTCAGCAATACTACTCTCAATTTCTGCCTGCATCTCTACAATTAAAACCGCCTGCCTCTTACGAATTGCAGCATATTCCTGAAAATATTTCATTCGCTGAAAAGCCTGAGTCATGCTAGAAGAACTAAAAACATACATGAGTCTCATTTCAGGACTTCTAGTGAGATAGGCAAAATAAATCATACGTGCATACTCGTCTTTCAACTGTTGCAAATCATCTTTCAATTTTGCAATTTTCTGCCTTTTCCCTTCAATTTCCTCATTGGTGGCCTTTATAGAGGCGTTAATATTGTCGATTAAAGCTTGCTGAGCCTGCACCTGAGAATTTATAAGCTGCAATTGCTCTAAGGTAAGATTCTTATTATCGCTATTTTTCTTCAGCAATTGAGACGTAATGGAAATCTGATTTTCGAGTCTCGTTTTTTCTTTTTGCAGGTCAGTTTTTGTTTGAGCAAATAACTGTGTAGAAACCAACAATAATACAAAAAAGATAATATAGCGATATTGACTTCTCATTACTGCATTGGTTTATAGCTTGGAGGGATTACAAAAGGAATAGTCAAATCTTCATCTATTCTTATTTTTTCATATTCCACATCAATAAAAAACTTGCTCTCTGCATCTACTTTAACAGAATATGCATTTGGGAATAAAGAAACACCAATTGTTTCAAAGGACGTATAATCGATAGTTAGCTTGCTATTCTCTTTTTTAATTTCCTTAATTTGCTGACGAACAATTTTATACGTCTGTGAATCAATCCACATATCTTGAACCAATATTTTGTCAATATCGGCTTGATTGGCTACATAATTCTTTAGTTTGGTTCTACCAATGGTTGAAATGCGATAAAATAAATCATCCTCTCCTACCTTAAAAACGTTGTTCTGATAATAATTAAAGTCATTGCCGGTTAAAAAAGCCTGCAACATATCAAAGTCGAATGGGGTATTCAGCAAATCATTAATCAGTTGATAATCACCCATGAAATAGGTCTTATTTATCCGATTTATCATTTTTACGCTATCGGTGGCAATGTATATTCTGAAAGCCTCAATGCCAAGAGCTGGAGTAAGAGAGAGCCAAATTTCTCTATCTTTTACGATGCGAAGATTGCCAGAAAAACTGGTGCTTTTATCCTTGTCATCGGTTGATGTAGCTTTGAATTTCAGATTTAATGTCCTAAAAAGGAATTGTTGTTCTTTCATTTTCTCGAAAATGATATCAACACCTTCATCGTTCTTAACAACTTCCTTAATTTCTTTCTTGGTTTCTCGCTTCAGCATACATGATGCTGCAGTTAGACCCAGCACGGAAATTAATAATATGTAAACAACCTTATTCATAGTATTTTCTGTCGTCAATTTTTTTGTCAATTAGATCTGATGTTTCACCCAGCTCTTTTGCTTTTTGCCATTGTATTACCGCATTTTCAGCCTTCCCCAAAAAATAGAGGATATCTCCATAATGCTCTACAATCAGTCCATCTTTATCACCACCATTTTCAAGTGCTTGTTTAATGAACTGAGACGCAGCCTCATATTTGCCCTGCCGAAATAAAATATAAGCATAGGTATCCAAAAATCCGGACTGATCTGGAAACTTTTCAATTATAGGGAGCATCCTCTCTTCTGCATCCTGCAAATTAGTCTTTCTTAGAGCAGAATAATAGGCATAATTATTAATGGCAATATAATTATTTGGATCCAGCAAAAAGAGATCGATAAACATGTCGTCTGATTTCTCAAAACGTTCAGTATAATGATAGGCTTCTGCCAAGATAAACATACACTGTATTTTCATCTCCTTATTATCATAAATAAGATCCAGTGACATTTCTAACGGCACAATTGCCCCTTCATATTCCTTGGTTTCAAAATAACTTACCCCATTAAAAAACCATGTTAAGCCCTGCTCAGGGAAAAGGATAACGGCCAAAGAAGAGTATTTTTCTAATTCAATATAATCGCCTTCGCTATATAATGCCATCATTAGTGATTCCCACACGAGGAATTTACTACTATCCTGCTCAATCGATTTCTTCCATTTCTCAATGGCCAATTTAGTTTCTCCGTTATTGCTTAAAATATCGGAATACATGGCCCAGGCTTTTGCTTCATCTGGATGTGTAGACACCAAAGTATCCATAAGCCGATACAGAAAAAGTGTATCGCCATAGGCAGAACCCGACTCATAAAACGAAAACAGAACTTTTATTTTTTCATCAATCACCAATCCAGGAGAAGCAATGGCACTTAGCAATTCTTCCTCTGACTTATCATCACGGCCAGCTGCTCGATAATATTCTGATAAATAAATATGAGCAAAGCCATTTCCTGGATCAACTGCCTGCAACATTTGTATTTTCTCAAGCGCTAGGCTTAATCTGCCTTCCATCAAATAATACTCAATCAATACATTAAAATATTCGGTATTCCCTGGAAAATTTTCAGCTAGTTTATCCAATTCCTTTATAGCCTTATCGTCCTGGCGGTTAACAACATAGATATAATATTTGCGAATACAAATTTCCTCAGAAATTCCAAACAAGCTTTCCAACTCATCATATACGGCTATTGCTTTATCACTTTCAGTGGCATTTAACCAAGCGTCAGCCTCTGCCATCAAAACATCGTAGTTTCCCGGATCATCTTTTAATATATCCCGATATACCATAGCAGCATCACTAAAACGGCCGCCACTTTCATAAATTCTTGCCTTTGCTACTTTATACCACTTGTTTTCAGGATTTATTTTTATAGCCAAATCAATCATTTCAATGGCTTCATCTGTTTTTCCTTCATGACCTAAAATAATGGAGAGCTCATATAAGGAAGCATCATGAAGAGGATCTTTTTCCAAAACGAAATTGTATAAATCGCGGGCTTTAGAAAGATGTCCCAGTATTTTCTCACGGCTAGCATCGGTAAAAACCGAAGTAAGCGCCAATCGTTCTCGATCACTTAGCCGATTATGTTTACGCAATGCTTTTTGGTATGGAGAGCAAGCTCCAAAAGCGATAAAAAGTAATATGATGGTGAGTTTTCTCATTGACTGATTACTGTAAAATCTCCGATATTGAGCTCTTTGTGTTTTTCTTTGTAATCAACGAAATTACCCAGTATAGAATTGTCCAAATTGGCATTTGATATTTTACTTTCCGACTGAATAATGGAATTGGTAATAATACAACGGCAAATTTCAGAACCTTCTCCAATAGAAACATGAGGACCAATAATGCAATTTTTCAAACTGACATTTTCTCCAATAAAACAGGGCGGGATAATAATCGAATCTTCCATTTTAACACTATCCTTTATGAGTTTTTCCCCATTTGAATTTTCCAAAATGCGCTGATTGGTATATACCGTGGCATTTTTATTTCCACAATCCAACCACTCAGGCACGGAATAAACAGAGAATTGCGTTCCCTTATTCATCATATTCTGTAAGACATCAGTAAGTTGGTATTCGCCACCCTTTATAATATTATTATCAAGCAGATTTTTCAATTCTGTGCGCAGATATTCACCATCCTTGAAATAATATACCCCAACAATAGCCTGATCTGAAACAAAATCTTTAGGTTTTTCCACAAATCTAGTTACTATACCATTTTCATTGGTTAAAACAACACCAAACGCAGAGGGATCAACAACCGAATGCACCCAAATGCTGCCATCGCTATCGAGATCCATTTGGTCATCGGTGCGGAATAGCGTATCGGCAAAAGCGACAACAACACTATCGTTTAATGAATCGGCAGCACAATAAATGGCATGCGCAGTTCCTAAAGCTTCCTCTTGATGGTAAATTCTACCTTTAGATCCGGCATTTTCAGCAATTTTCATCAGGCTGTCTTCTACTTCCTGCCCAAAATCGCCAACAATGAAAGCTATTTCTTCAAGATCCTGTCCGATAACTTTCACGATGGCTTCCACCAGACGTTGCACGATAGGTTTACCGGCAATTCTGATTAAAGGTTTGGGGATAGTTAGGGTATGCGGACGCATCCTTTTTCCCATTCCCGCCATTGGTATTACTAGTTTCATGTATAATCAATTTTATAACCCGGTATGTCCAAATCCACCGCTACCTCTTACCGTATCATCAAGGTTTTCAGTTTCAGACCATTCGGCTTTGGTAAATGGAGCAATAATCATTTGTGCAATCCGATCACCGTTTCTGATGATAAAAGGTTGATCAGAGAGGTTGATCAGGATTACTTTTACTTCGCCTCTATAATCAGCATCAATGGTTCCGGGTGCATTTAGAACGGAAATTCCATTTTTTATTGCCAACCCCGAGCGTGGTCTAACCTGCGCTTCATGTCCGGCAGGAATTGCAATATGTATACCTGTAGGCACTAGTGCTCTTTGCATAGGCTCAAGCACCATGTCTTCAGAAAGAAAAGCCCTTAAATCCATACCTGCAGAATACTCTGTTTCATAAGCCGGCAATGGATTATTGCTTTTGTTTACAATTTCAATCTTCATGCAATAAGTCTTAATCCCACAAAAATAAGATTTTTCCTGTAAATGAGACGCTATGAATTAATGGGTAGATTCAACTACCAAATGCAACAAGTTTATAGAAAACATCTTTAGGAGTATCAAAAAGTAAGTTTTTCCTTGGTCTTCTGT
>JAFGWG010000240.1 GCA_016937255.1 Bacteroidales bacterium | reverse complement strand
GGATCGTTGGTAATAACGGTTATTGTTTTATGTTGTTTTCCTTTGCGACCTGAAGTATTGAAAACAATTTTTATATTGCTGTTCTCTTTTTTCTTTAATTCTGTTTTTTCGGGTTCAGTAGCAGTACAACCGCAACTGGCTTTTGTTTTCAGAATTTTCAATGTTGATTTACCGGTGTTTTGGAAAGTGAAATTATATTCCACTTTGTCTCCGCTTTTCACTGTTCCAAAATCATAAGTTTCAGTCTCAAAAAGAATATGTGGTGCTTTCTTTAATTGTTTTTCACTCATCCAAGTGAAGTCCTGAATAATATTAGCACTTACATAGAGTAATTTTTCAGGTTGCTCGGTATCGTCGGTAGTCAGGAAAAACTTATCAAAAACATAGCCATAGTCAGCTTTTGCTTTTGCGTCAAAAGTAATGGCAATATAGCTTTCCATATCAGGCTGCATTACAGGATCTTTAATTTCTGCTGTAATATGTGCAGGAAGCTCATTAAACTTGATATTAATGGGTTTTGTGCTTTCATTATATAGAAAGAAAGTATCACTTTTAGTCTCGGTATCTTTCAATTCCTGCAATGCCAAGTGATTGGTCTTGAAACGTAGATTTCCAAGTTTATTTGGGTAATTATCAGCTTTTGTTTTAGATTTAGCTGTTACCTGACCTTTGATGCTTAATACTATTGTTGCATTGTCTGGATCATTGGTGGTAACGGTAATGGCTTTATTAAAATTACCCGGGCGGTTAGCTGGGTTGTAGGTAGCTTCAATTTCTCCTTTGCCCCCAGGAGGAATTCCTTCTTTGGTGTAATTTGATGCTGTACATCCACAACTAGGACGTACTGCAGTAATTAATAGAGTATCATCTCCAATATTTGTGACAGCGAAAATGCATTTTGCGGGGCCGCTCTCTTCTTTGATAACTCCGTAGTCATGAACTTTTTTGTCGAACTGAACTGTTGGCTTTTTCTGGGCGTAGCCTGAAAATGTCAACCATAGAAATGGTACTAAGATTAATAGCTTTTTCATATCTGCTTTCATGGTTTTAGATTTTCGTTACTTACAAAAGTACAATCAATTTTCGAGTTTATCAAATAATAGCTCAATTTTCATACCATCGAAATTTCCTGAACTCATTAATAGAACATTAGTGTTTGAGTTGACTATGTTCTGAAGATTGCTCTCCAACTCGCTTATGTTGTTAAATATTGATATGTCTTTATTGCAAAAAGCTTCTTTCACAAAGCTCTCATCAAACATTTCAAGTCTTTTCAGAGCAAATGCATGAGGAGAGAAAAAAACAATGGCTATGTCGGCAGCGTCCATACTACCCGCATATTGATGAAGAAATGTTTTATTCATGCTGCTAAAAGTGTGCAACTCAAAAACAGCCAGCAATTGTCTTTCGGGGTTTTTCTTTTTCATGGCTGAAACAGTAGCTCTTACTTTACTGGGCGCATGAGCAAAGTCTCTATAAATACTGGAATGTCCATTGTCGAAAATACACTCAAGTCGCCTTGCAGCTCCATTGAAAGAAGCAATAGAAGCAAAAAAAGATGCGTCAGCAACTCCAAGTTGTCTGCAAACTTCTAGTGCAGCAGATAGGTTTTTCATGTTGTGTTCGCCAAACACATTAACCTCTATTGGGACATTATTGTATAGAACTTTTGTTATCCCGTTTTCAATATTATATGGAATTGCAGTATATGAGATTTTGCTTGCTGGAATATTTAATTCCTGTACTAGATTTTCTACATTTTTATCATCGGCAGTATAAATGAGAACGCCATTTTTGGAAATCATTTCTGCAAAAATTTCAAATTGTTTTTGATATATATCAAAACTTGGAAATACATTAATGTGATCCCATTCAATACCACTAATAAGGGCGATATCGGGTTTGTATAAATGAAATTTTGGTCGCGGGTCGAGTGTGCTGGATAAATATTCGTCGCCTTCAATAATTATAAGGTCGGCATCATTGCTTAATGAAACCATAACATCAAATCCACGGATTTTCGAGCCTACTAGGTAGTCGAAATGTTTGCCACTTTCTTTCAAAACATGCATGATCATGGATGTGATGGTGGTTTTTCCATGAGAACCTCCAACAACAACTCGTTTCTTGGTTTTGCTGTGTTCGTAAATGAATTCAGGAAATGACACACAGCGGATTCCAAGTTCTTGAGCTTTTAATAACTCAGGATTGTCGGCTTTGGCATGCATACCAAGAATAATGACATCTATATCTTTTATAATATGGTTGGGGTTCCATGAAAAATCAGCATTAATGAGCCCGTGTTTTCTGAGATTTGATAATGCAGGGTCAAATATTTCATCATCACTCCCACTAATATTATGCCCCTGTAGATGCAATGATATAGCCAGTTGATGCATAACTGCACCTCCAATTGCAATTAAGTGTATTCTCATAATCAGATCCCCTCTGCAAGCTTTTTATCTACTACAAGAACGAAGAGATCGTCTTCAACCTGAAGGTAACCTTGGTCGTATGAAAAATAGTAGATGGTGCCTTTTTGCGTGGTATAAGTATGGGTGAAATACTTAAAGCTAAAACCTTTCGCCAACAATTTCTCTTTTTGAACCTTGCATTTGCCATCGGGATTGAGCTCTGTCATTATTCGTCTGTTTTTTCTCAATTGGTTGTTGATATTACGAACCAGATTATTGGAATCACTATTCAGACGGTTGTTAAAAGCATTACGACATTGATCTCCGCAAAATTTTTTATCCGAACGACCTAATAAAGACTCACCACATTCGAGACATAATCTATCACTCATATTTTGTCAAGTTTCTGTAAAAATATATTTTTTTTTTGATATAAAAAAACCGCCCATTTGGGCGGCTTATCTGAAAAATTTAGATCATTGTCTGAGAATGGTTAGTGTTCCATGATATTCATTCTCTAATTCATTTCCGTAGAGATAAATAATGTAGTATGTTCCGTCAGCTAAGTCACCACCATCCCAATCATTTTGGTAGTTGGTTGCTTCAAATACTTTTTTACCCCATCTGTTGAAAACAGTTAATTCATTTGTTAGTCGTTCTCCATTTTGAACAACATAAGTATCGTTACGTCCGTCTGAATTTGGTGTAATGATATTGAAGAAATAAGGTTCTGCAAGAATTTCTACATTTACATATGCACTATCGCGACAACCGTTAACACTTTCAATAAATAACCATACAGAAAAAGTTCCGTCAGTTAAATATTCATGAGTAATATCTGGCGGGCTGCTTGAATTTGTACCATCACCAAATGTCCAGTACCATGTGTCAACTCCCGTACTTGTGCTAGAGAATGTGATTTCTGGACTAACAATAGTTGTAGAAATAGGGTCAGCAGAAATATAAGCAACAGGAGAAGGATATACTGTAATATAATTTGGCATTGTTAAAGTATCGTCGCAGCCTTCAGCAGTTGTTAAAATAAGTGAGACGCTATAACTACCATCGGCTGTATATGTATGTGTTGGGTTTTGATCAGTACTACTGTTTCCATCACCGAGGTCCCAATCCCAAATGCTGCCAGCGGGAAAAGAGTTGTCAGTAAATTGCACATTATGTGGCTCACATCCATCCTGATCATCGACAGTGAATGAAATCTGAGGAGCAGTATATACCAATACTGAATCGTATGTAACCGGACTTGTGCATCCGCTATCTGTTACTTCAAGGCTTACATACATTAAGCCGCCAACTGGCCATGATAGTTCATAAGGCCCAGCACCAGAACCACTTGCAATAGTTCCGCCACTAAATAACCAGTTGAAAGACGAAGCCGTTGAACCAGTTCCAGTGTACTCAATTGTGGAAAGTTCATCTGAGCAAATTGGTGATTCTACAGTAAAATCAGATGTAGGAATAGGTTTTACATCTATGCTGACGGAATCTATTGCCCATTGACCTGAAACAGTGTCTAGAATAGTTACAATATAGGTTGTATCACTTACTGGATAAACAGTAGGAGGGTTAAAGCCTGTTGCGCCATGTGCCCAATCAACTTGCACATTTGATGGACATACAATTTCTATATTATCAAGACCCCAGTGATCGTTACTTTGACTTGAGTATGCTTGCTGAATCCAGCGAAAGCGAGTGCTGGGAGTTTGAGCTGCTGGAGGAACAGGAAAAGAATAGTTGTCCCAAACAGTAAAAGGAGTATTGTAATTTGTAATAGAAGTGTTATTTGAACCAGGAGCAATTGCAGTTGCAAGAATAACACCATCTGCTCTGAAATAAGCAATATCGACCCAAGTTCCACCAGAATTTGTAGAATACTGAAGAGTAATACCTTCATCCATTTCGTCAATTCCTTCACAAGGGGAGGATTGAGATTGTGTAGCATATTTCAAGTCAAATGAAATTTCGCACGCTCCGTCAACGTTGAAGTCGATTGTTGTCAATGTACGAGGAATAGGAACAGAACTGCCCATCCACATGTATATTGTTCCATCTGAAGTAGGGTTACATGGGTTGGAAAAATCAACACCCGTTGTGGCTACCCAACCAGCGCCAGCTGTACCGTTATTGAAATCATTATACATTAGATATCCGCAAGAACCAGCAGCAGTGAGTGATACAGGATCTCCCGAGCATACCGTGAGTGGGTAAGCATCAGCTGTTACAGTACACTGAGCAGAAACTTGACTAAACGATAGTGAGAATAATAATCCAACTATGGATAAAATTATATTTTTTTTCATCCTGCCTTATTTTTTGGTGATGGTGATATTAATCAATTTGAAATTGGTAAGGGTGCTTTTCGGATCCTCATAATTGATGAATCGCGAAAATATCTTGAGCGTCTTGGGCTCATAGATTTCACAGGTTCCCTCAACTGTTCCGTTTGAATTTACCAAAATACTTTTGTGATGTTCTGAATTTAATCTGTCGCCACAGTTGAAACATTCATTATTATAGTACATTTCAACATCCCAATCTGCAACAATATTGAAATCGTTGGTATTTTCAAGTTTAAGCAAAACATATTCACGATGATATCCTTCGGAAACATCATGACACTCTGTGGCTTTGTAATAAAAATTCACACCGTCAATTTCATACATGAATTCCCAGTTTTCACTTTTTTTGAATTCTATGTCTTGGGCAACAATATTAGTAGTCATTAAACCAATAACTAAAATGGTTGCAATAGAAGCTATTATTCCTTTCATATGTGGAGGTTTTGTTTGTTAGATAATAGAAATGAGTAAATGTTTAATAGAACCCCAAATTTTTTTGTAAAAATACGTAAAAGATTTGAATAAACAAGTACTATGGTGCAGGGTTTTATCAGATTTATCAAGTGGTTAATATTTTATGCTATTTGAAGCATAATATTAGTTTTTAGGTAAAATTATTTTCAAAAATCTGTTTTTTTCGTTCATATCTTTATAAATACTATACTGTATTTTTAGGGCTGATAAATATTCTTCAAATAAATTTATGCTTAAAGGGTTAATTTCAAAGTAAAAACGGGTTCCTTTTGCACTAAATTGCTCAATTATTTTTTTGTAAAACAGCAATGGGTCATTGTTAACAGTGAATAAAGCTTTATGTGGTTCAAAATCCAATACTCGTTTACTCATTAAGGATTTTTCAGAATCTAAAACGTAAGGTGGATTACTGATAACGATATCAAATATTCCATGTCCTTCGTTTTTATGGGGATTTAGTAGGTCGTAATGATAAATTTCAAGTTCTACGTTTAATAATTGTGAATTTTTTTTCGCTAATTCTAATGCGGTATTATCAACATCAAAAGCCGAAAGATTGAGAAGTGGGAATTCTTCCTTCAGCGAGAGAGCAATGCAGCCACTACCAGTGCAGGCATCTAGAATATTGAGGTCGGTATTTAATGTTTCATGGTCTATAACCAGACTAACCAATTCTTCAGTTTCTGGTCTGGGAATAAGCACGCCTGCGTTAATTTTAAGAGAAATATTTCTGAATTGAACTTCTCCTATAATATATTGTAATGGGATGTTTAGAAAAAGTTTTTCGAATTCCTTGTCAAGAAAGTGAAGCGTTTTCTCAGATATTTCAAATTCGCTGCCTGCATAAAGCTCCATACGAGTACAGTTCAAATGATGCATAAGCAACAGTTCGCATACGGCTTTGCTTTCAGTCGGATCTTCGTATTGCTGATTCAGCTTTTCAGCATTTTCTTTAATATATGTTCTGATATTTATCTTCATGCGTTCTGCAAAAGTAATTTTTTCTGTAATTTCGCTTGGTGTCAAATCATGAAAATTATATTAAACGTTGTTTGCAACTTGCAAAAAATGGCTGTTCTAACGTAGAACCTAATCCCTACGTGGGTTCTGTATTGGTTCATGGTGATGAAATTATTGGCGAGGGCTGGCACCGAAAATTTGGCGAAGCTCATGCAGAAGTGAATGCTATTGCTTCGGTTAAAGATAAGCAGCTATTAAAAGACAGTACATTATATGTAAATTTAGAGCCATGTTCGCATTTTGGGAAAACGCCACCTTGTGCTGACCTAATAATTCAAAATAATATTCCACGTGTTGTTATTTCTATGTTGGATCCCAATCCAAAGGTGGCTGGAAAGGGACTTGCAAAACTTAGAAATGCCGGTATAGATGTAAGCCTTGGCGTTTTGGAAGAAGAAGCTCGTTTCTTAAATCGTCGTTTCATTACTTTTCATAGTGAGAATCGACCGTATGTTATTTTGAAGTGGGCTCAAACAGCCGATTCTTTTATTGATATAGACCGAAGCAATCCTGATTTGAAAACTACAGACAATTGGATATCTGGGCCGGAATTGAAAGTGCTTGTACATAAATGGAGAGCACAGGAAATGGGAATTCTTGTTGGGCGAAATACAGTTGAAAATGATAATCCTGAATTGACTGTTCGCGAATGGGATGGCAAAAATCCTGTTAGGATTATTTTGAGCAACAGAGAAATGGATGAAAATAAGTATATGGTTTTTAATAATGAAGCAGAAACCTGGGTTATTCAGCCTTTCAGAGAAGGGGAAAGTAATAATGCTCAATATATTCGTTTACCCGAGGTGAAAAACTCGGTAGCGAATATTTTGGATTTGCTTTATCAGCGATTTATTTTCAGTTTGATAGTGGAAGGTGGGCGCGAAACGCTTGATATGTTTATTCAGTCAGGATTATGGGATGAAGCTCGCGTTATTACAGGAGAAAAAGAATTTAATAAAGGCTTAAGAGCTCCTGAATTGCCTGAAGGGAAGCTGATCAGGACTGAAAAATATGGTACCGATACGCTGCGAATTTATATGAACGAAAGACTATGATCTATCTCTTACTGGCATTGCTTTTCTCAACACTAATAATGGTTAATTTTAAGCTGTACCCGAAGCTTAAAATAGATATTCTGCAAAGCATTGTAACCAATTATCTGGTGGCTTTTTTGGCCGGTTGGGTGAGTTTGAGTTTCCTTTCACCACAGAATTTGATTTCCGAAGATTGGTTTCCGCTAAGCATCGCTTCAGGAACAATGCTGATACTAGTGTTTTTTGTATTCGCAACGTCTGCCGCAAAGGTAGGAATTGCTATTACTTCGGTGAGTAGTAAAATGTCGGTGCTTATCCCCGTTATTTTGGGTTTTTTAATATTTAAGGAAGAACCGGCATTGTTCAAAATTATTGGTATTGCGCTCTCTTTGCCTGCATTCTATTTCATTTTTAAGCGAAATGAAAATTTCAATCTCAAAGGCATTTTACTGTTGTTGCCCATTTTACTTTTTCTGGGAAACGGGACTAATGATTCTTTGATGAAAACAGCTGAGTATTTTTTTCTGCGAGGTGATGGCGATGTTTTGCAATATCTCACTTCTGCATTTGCAATTTCTTTTTGTATCGGGATTGGAATTTTAATTGTGGTTAGTATTCGTAAACGAAAGAAAATTCAATGGAAGAATATCGGTGCAGGAATTATTCTGGGTTTGCTTAATTGGTTTTCAACTTTGTTCTTCCTGAAAGGACTTTCGCACATAGATGTATCGGTTTTTGTTCCGGTTTTCAACGTGGGAATTGTAAGTCTTGGCGCACTGGTGGGCTTAATTTTCTTTAGAGAGAGGCTTGGTAAATGGAATGTTTTCGGATTGCTCCTTGCTATAGTTTCTATTTTATTGATAGCTTTGGGATATGATTGAGTCGTTTAATACCATAAAGAAGGAAGCCAGAGCTCAGTTTAAAGATCGCAATAGTCGATTTATTGGTCTGGTTTTCCCAGTCAACTCAGAAGAAGAGGTTAAACAAATTCAACAAGACCTTCGCAAAGAATTTTACGATGCCCGTCATCATTGTTATGCCTATATTCTTGGTGCAGATAAAGCTGTTTTTAGAGCCAACGACGATGGAGAACCCTCTGGTAGTGCAGGGAAACCCATTTATAATCAACTGCTTTCAGCCGATGTGACTAATGTTCTTGCTGTAGTAGTTCGCTATTTTGGCGGAACTAAACTTGGGGTTCCTGGTTTAATCAATGCCTATAAAACGGCAACTAAAATGACCATTGACGAAGCTGGAATATTGAAGCAATATAATGCTTCAAAAATAAAACTCACTTTCCCTTATGAAAATATCAACATCGCTATGCAGGCTACATCAAAAGATTTTGTAAAGATTATTTCTCAAAAATTTGAAATGACCTGCAAGATGGAAGTTCATGTAAAAGCCGCTGATTTATCAGGATGGATTAAGAGTTTAGAACGGACTGGTGTTGATTTGGAAATTTTGGACGAATCTGTGATTTATTAGCATAAAAGAGGCTGTATCATAACTGATACAGTCTTTTTTTATGCAGCAAGTTCCAGATATTTAGGGAATGTGATTTTTACAAGTTTTGCT
>JAFGWG010000239.1 GCA_016937255.1 Bacteroidales bacterium | reverse complement strand
GTCATCATAAACCGACTTGGCCGACATAAGGAAATCAAAGGTTAGACCTGCCTGAAGATTTAATCCGCCAAAATAATACTTTGCCATAATTGGGATGGATAGATAGTCGGCCTTTAAGGTCACATCTTCAGTAGCTTCTTCGTCAAAAATAGTTCCATCCACCTTGGCGCCTTTCATTACGTAAAGCAATTCGGGCTGGATCCCAAATTTATCTGAAATCATATAATTTCAGACTTCCAATACTCTCGTAAATTAGATCGCGAGTGTTTCGTAAATTATAGTTAAATTGGTTGTAGGATAACGGCTTTCTGTTAGGTTTAGTATTGTACATAATTCTTTCACTGCCATATTTGCACGCGGGGTTGATAGCGAATGTAACCTAATTGTGAGTTTCTGATTTTCATAATCAGGTATTAAATCCGCATCGCTAGTAAATATCTCATTTAATATCATTCTTCCCTCTTGTTGGTTACTTGTATACAATTCTGACATTATGTTGAATAATGCTGTCTCTGCTCTATAAGCAACTATTATTACGGCATTCTTCAATTTTTTACTTTCTGTTTTCAGCTTGTTATATCGTCGTTCTTTTGGCATTTGAGCAATACTTATTCGGGCAGTTTGTTTCTTCCTGTTTTCTATCAACTTTTTTATTTCATCATTATATTCATTTATCTTTTCTATCAGGGAAGAGCTTTCTACAATGGTCAGCGCAAAATTATCAATGACTTTTTTATTATTGTTTTCTAACTTTTGAAAAATACGGGCTTCCAGTCTTGCCTTTTTTTCTTTTGTTTTTTTAATTTGGTATGTAAGTGTCTTGTATTCTGGATTAGGAATGGTGCTTTGGGGATTAATTTCTTCGGTTCCATATTCTATCATGCGGTCAAAATCGAACTCTTTGATCATGTATTTAAAGAAGTTTTCTTGTGTCCATCTTGAGAACATCTTTGACGCTGCATTTTGCATTGACAGGCCTGGGTGTGTTGTCATGATCGATGTTTGGTGTCCTGAATCTGAAAGCTTTCGTATTTCCCTGAACCATAGTTCGTTCAACAGAGTTCCCATCTCGCAAAGTTGCATCGTAACATTGGTGTTATTTAGTTGTACTTCTGTGCTATGAAATAAACTTTCATCCCAGTTATCTTTAACATTTTTACGATATGTTATTACCGCTATACGATAGTCGTCCCATAACTTTTTAAACCATACCGGCTCATAAGCTTCGCGGTCAAAAACAATTGTAAATACCGGCTCTCCTTGTTTGGCAACAAGTGATGTTTCTTCCAGTATTTTTGGTGTAATTTCTTCGATGGCTGTCTTTAACTTTTCGTTCAATTCGCCGGTAACAACCATCAAAGGAAGCCCCCTCTGATCGTTTACCCAAAATTCGGTGGTACCACTTAAACAAAGTCTTTCGCGCGAGACGAAACGCTTTGGAAGGTTTGCCTGCTCGCCATGATAAACCCTGACATGACCATCGATATAAAAGAACAGCTCTGGCATTTTTTCTACCCATGAGTGGAAAAGCCCTGTGTGCAATTCGTCTACTTTTGATTGGTCGGTTATTTGTTTTAGTTTTTTCCTAAAATACCCAACTTCGGGTATGCGATCTAAACCAAGAAGCTTGCCAAGCTCTCCTGGCGAATGAGTTTTTAATTGTTCCGGATTTTTTATCCGGCAAAGTGCCATAAAACACAGTGTCAGGACAAGATGGTGAAGACCATAAAATCCGGCAGGCAATGGGTTGAATATTTTAAAAAACTGATTAAGCCCTTGCGATATTAATGCAGGAATAGCGAATAATACTCCCGCGTTGAGCACGCTTTGATGATGCTCGAACACCATCGGCGCATAGGTTTGTAGACCTGTCGCGGCAAGAAACCTTTCTTCTACACGGGTAGCGGCTATTCCTAGCGAAGCTTTGGCATCTTCAGCGCTCCTCTGGCTGCGAGTTGTTGCTGATTTTAATCTGGGTTGGACTTTTTTTTAAACGCCCTTGCTTAATTGCATAACGGATACTGCCTTCCGAAATACCTTCATCTTTGGCTATAGAATATGCACTATGGCCTTCATCGAGCTTCGCCTGAATGCGTTCTAATACATCCGGCAATAATTTATGACTGCGCCCATGACGTGATTCCTCCTTAAAAAAGGCACTCTCTCCTTCTTCTGATAATTTCTTCTTCCACCTTGCTACGCTATCTATTGATACATGAAATGCATCAGCAATATCCTGATTGCCACACAAGCCCATCAAAAGAAGGTTTGATGTTACATAACGAAATTTGTTCAAATCCCCTGCAACATGCGAATATATTGGCATACCACTATGAAGATAGAAAACAGTACCATCATGCTCCCTAACACCAAGTGTCATGGTTATCATTCTGGTATCTTTTGGAAATATTGGTAGTAATAATTGTCCCATGACTGCAAAAATAACAGATTTTTAATTTACGACAACTAACCGTTATGTGTTTGATTATCATAGTAGGGTATTGGATGTCTGACTTT
>JAFGWG010000038.1 GCA_016937255.1 Bacteroidales bacterium | reverse complement strand
GACTCACATCAATAGCCGCAGTTGTTTCTGTAGTACTCCAAAGGAATGTAGTTCCCGGAATATCGCTGCTAACCGTGAGGTTGGCTGTTGCACCATCGCAGATTTCTGTTGAGGAAGTTGTAATGTTTAATGTTGGAGCGGGATTAACAGTAACGCTTATATCTGTTGATCCGGTACAGCTTGCAGCGGTTCCTGTTACTGAATATGTTGTTGTTGACAAGGGTGCAACTGTTATGGTTGGGGTTGTTTCAGTTGTACTCCATTCATAAGTTGTACCAACAACATCCGAATTTGCAGTTAAGTCAATGTTTTCTCCTTCACAAATACTTGGGTTAACTGGTGTTACAGTAATTATAGGATTTGGATTTACAAAAACAGTAGTAGAATCAACGACAGAACACAAAGGGGAGAATGAAATGTCGTCTAAGGCAAAATCATTTCCACTTCTAATAATATTTTGATTTACAATACAAATTTGGGCGGTAGTATTAAACCCACTGTTCCAAACCTCGTAAAATTGTTGCCATGTACAAGTTGTGCTTGGTGCTGTAAATGGCGCACCTAAAAGTCCACCATTAATAGAAAATTGTAAAACTGCAGGATTGGTTGGATGCACACTTGTAATCCAAGTAGAAAAGGCATAATCTGTTGCCGGGGTAACTGCAATATCCTGACACCAAACTTCTTGCCCAGGAATTGGAGCTCCATTAACCAGCATCAGCTCTGTGCCTGGAGGAGGAGTATGATCCTGACAGGCAGAAAAGTTTGCATGATGAGTGTTGGGATTATCTGTGATATAGTAATTTCCTTCAGGATATAAATCCGGGTCATAATTATAGTCAGTATAGAATCCGGTATTTCCTAATTCAAAATCTCCATTTGTGATAATATTTCCACCTAGTGAATACCCTGTAAGATAATAGGTTGTAGTAACTGCCGGAGTTGCAATAGGATTAGAAATATTTGGATCATTTAAGGTTGCTGCAGGGGTCCACTCATAAATGAATGCTCCTGAACCTTGGAGTTGAGCAGATTCTCCAAGACAGATTTCCTGATTTGGCCCTGCATCTATTATTGGCAAGGGAAATATTTCAAAAAGAATTTGAGCGGTACCGGTACAACCATTAATATCTGTACCTGTTACAGTGTAAGTTGTTGTTGAGCTAGGAGAAGCTGTTACCACATTTCCGGTTGTACTGCTTAGTCCTGTGGCGGGCGACCATACATAAGAACTTGCACCAGTTGCCAATAGATCAACAGAACTTCCTTCACATACACCAACATAGCCGGGTACAATTTCTATAGCAGGGGGTGGCAACTCGGCAACTATAACTTCAACTGTATCTGCTGGACATCCTGGGTACATGTCGTCGGTAACAACCAAATAATAGGTTCCTGCAGTAGTTGCAAAATAATTCTGTGTTGAACCAACGTTGGTCCAAGAATCATTATACCAATTATAATAAATTGTGCCAAATCCACCAGTTGAGGAACCAATGAGGGTTACTCCTGATTCGCCTTGACAAAACTGGGCGGGATTAGGATTAACTATTGCTTCTATTGGGTCAAAGAAATAGACACGAACAGTATCGCAAAACACGGTGTCTGACACGCAGTTTCCTGATGCAAGCATTCCGCAAACCCTATAATCAACAAAGGCTGGGTGTCCAGGGGCAGGAGTTACTAAAGGAGAAAGACAATTTGATGTACAACTTAAATATGAATCGTATAGACCTCCTCCAGTAATATCGCTCCAAACAACTGTAGTTGAATCATAGCCTGTAGCCCAGATATTTGCAGGACATGTGTTGCTAGCATAAACTGGTGGAGAAGCTTCTGGCGCTCCAATTCCTGTAATGCTATATGTGTTTTCGTTATTTCCTGGCTTACAAAAAGTAATGGTATGCGGACCGACGCCGGAAATACAGATTGGGGAGCCGACCGCAACTGGTGGTCCACAATTAATTTGATAAAATAAAGCTCCAGGAGGAACAGCCCCGCTGGCAATATTAAAATTTATTGCAACAGTAGCCGGATCTAATGTAATTTCAAATTCTATACAGCGATCAGGAGCACTTGTTCCACAACAATTCCCGCTTCTAGCATCAGAAGGGGATACCCATGTGCCATTTGGTTGTCCTGTTAGGTCACATGTATAAAATGGAACACCAGGGTCACATAGTCCCGATTGCGCATTCGCACCGGGACTCATAAACATCAAAAGTATTATTAGCAGAAATAATCTTCTGAATAATTGTTGAATTTTTTGTTGTCCCGTAAATTTCTGCTTAATTGAATAAATGTTTTCCATGGCTCAATATTTTTATCCACATCAGTCATTCATGAAGGATGATGTAGTGGTTAGATCGCAGTAATTTTAATTTATTTCTGGAATAAACAGTATTTTTGTTTTGCTGATTCAGGCAAGTTACAACAAAACATTTTTGGCTAACGGAGTATTTTGATAACCAAAAAAAGTATCTTAATTCAATATTGTTAAAAGTAGCCTCTCATAGCTTTGCCTCCTTGTTGTTAATAAATATACAAAATTTTTTAATAAAAACCAAGCACTATGCGTATTTTTAGATGAAAAATATATATTGCGTATCAAATATTATAAATTAACACACGAATTAAATTGACCTCCTTATAAAAATTCAAAGTTTTTCGATGAATTGTATAAGTATTGCTACGAAACATTCTATATTATTGTTCTTTAGATTAGAATACACAGAGGATAATTTAAGTATTAGTTTGTATATTCAGCAAATTGAATTATTTTTGCGCCAAATAATATTTTGTAATGGCGAATACATCGGATATTAGAAACGGATTGGTTATTGATTATAACAATGATCTATTTGTTATTGTTGAGTTTCAACATGTGAAGCCAGGAAAGGGTGCTGCTTTTGTCAGGACAAAGATGAAAAGCCTCACAACAGGAAAAGTTCTCCAAAATACTTTTCCCGCTGGGTCTAAAATTAATATACAACGCGTTGAACGTAGATCATACCAATACCTATACAAGGATGGGAACTCTTATAATTTCATGCATAATGAAACATTTGAGCAAATTCCAATAGATGAAGGGTTGATAAATTCACCACAGTTTCTTAAAGAAGGGCAAAACGTAGAGATAATGTTTCATGCAGAGACAGAATCGCCGATGTCTTGTGAACTCCCTGCTTTTGTCGTATTAGAAGTTACATATACAGAGCCTGGTGTGAAAGGTGATACGGCCACCAATACTCTTAAGCCGGCTACACTTGAAACTGGAGCAGAGGTTAATATTCCTCTTTTTGTAGAAATTGGCGAAAAAATTAAAGTTGATACGCGCACGGGAGATTACTCCGAGCGAGTAAAAGAATAAAAGAAAATACACACGCGAATGAAGTTTTCTAAGCAATATACTATTTCTGAAATTTGTTCACTGGTCAATATATCAATTCAGAGTATTAGAGGAGATCAAAACAGTGCTGTTACAGGAATCAACGAAATACATAAAGTTGAGCCAGGTGATATTACATTTGTGGATCATCCGAAATACTACGATAGGGCATTGGGGTCTGCTGCCACCTTTGTGATTCTAAATAAAGACGTGGATGTACCTCAAGGGAAGGTTCTTATTATTAGTGATGATCCATTTAGAGACTATGTTGCTATTGTTAAGCATTTTAAGCCGTATATCCCTTCTGAAGCCGCCATTAGCCCTGATGCTAAAATAGGTGAGGGAACAGTGATTGAGCCCTTTGTTTTTATTGGAAGAAATGTAAAAATTGGAAAAAACTGCATTATTTTTCCCAATGTTTCTATTCATGCCGACACGGTTATTGGCGATAACGTCATTGTTAATTCTGGGACTGTAATCGGCGGAGAAGCTTTCTACTTTAAACGTCGTCCTGATTATTACGATAAGTTAGAAGGTTGTGGCCGCGTCGTAATTGAAGACAATGTTGAAGTAGGATCTTGTTGTACTATTGATAAAGGCGTTTCGGGCGATACAGTTGTGGGGAAAGGCACCAAAATGGATAATCATATTCAGGTTGGTCATGATACCGTTATTGGTAAGAATTGTTTAATTTCTTCTCAGGTAGGAATTGCTGGGGTGGTTACAATTGAAGACGATGTAATTCTTTGGGGCCAGGTAGGGGTTCAGAAAGATCTTACCATCGGAAAAGGTGCAGTTGTTTTGGGACAATCTGGAGTTGCAAAATCAATTCAAGGCGGAAAAACATATTTTGGAAGCCCTGTTCGCGATGCTGTTGACAAAATGAAAGAATTAGCTCTCGTTAAGCGTCTCCCTGAAATTTTTGAAAAACTTACCTAAGAAATTTTCTCTTTTTCTTCTTTTCTCAATCTAAGGTTTACAGCTACTATAATTGCTGCAAAACCCCATACGGGCACAGCAAGTTTATCTGTATCTAAATAGTTGTTCATAATCCCATGAACAAAATATGCAGCAAGACCTAGAATTACTCCAAGAAGAATTCGTGCTTTTTGAGCATCTTTTATATGTAGTTTGCTATAGGTATTAAATCCACTAATAAATATACTGGCAACAAGAAAAACAACCGATAAAAAGCCCAATATGCCAGTTTCGGCTAAAGGACCGAGAAATTCACTGTGAGCATTGCCCAAAGTTCCTGCATTGGTCGAAATAATTGTAAGTTCACGACTAAGTTGATAGGGAGCATATAAAAACTGATAAGTTCCGGGCCCTGTTCCCGTTAAAGGATTATCTCTAGCCATCCTAAGTGCACAAGACCATCTGTTTAACCGCTCTAAATTACTTGCATCGGTAGAAATATTACTAATGGACTCTAGATTTTCAGTGAGGTTTTCAGAAGAATCTTGCTTATTTTTTTCGAGTGTGTGAATCAATTGCTTTTCAAAAATAAAAAAAAGTGCCAATAAAGCGAAAAAACTAATTAATAGATACTTAAATTTAATTCTCAAGGTAATAACTACTCCTAATCCAAAAGCTACGATAATTCCAAGCCAGGCGGCACGGCTGTAAGTGAATGTAAGTCCAAGTAAAAAGACAATAAGAACTACAAATAGAAAAAACCGCTCAATAAATGGTTTACTTTTTTCGGTAGCATACATGAATATTACTGGAATAAACATCGACAAAGCAGCTCCGTACATTGCATGATTCTTAAAAAAGGGTTGCATTACCCAATGCCCTTCCTTGTCCGCGAATCCATAGCCAGCATGTCTTATTAGTGTATACAACACAACAAGAAGAAGAGAAATTACCTGCACAATTATAAATGTTTTCTGCAGCTTTGGCTTTTCAACAAAAACCCGCGTACCTAAAAAGAAAACAGGAATGATTAACCAAAGATGAGACAGGAAAAACTTCCAACTTACCAAAGGCATTTTGCTTGTTAAGGACGTAAATATGAGAATAATAAAATAAAGATAAAACGCAATAGATACCTGATGTTTTCTTAACTCTGGCCAAGATTTTCCTGAAAGCAGGCTGTAAATTATCCAAAACAATAATAAACCTGCAAGTAAAGGTTCTGCTGGAAGACTCAAAGCAATATTATAGTCAAAATCACTAAGGTTTATGGATAAAGGGACAAAAAAAGCAGTGATAATGAGAACTTTATCAAGGGATTTTAAGTACAGGTAGGCTATTATAAGAAGTAATGGGAATAAAGAAAAAAGCAGTGTTTCTTTTACCGTAATCATATAAAGATTCACTGCAAGAAAAAGCAGGGAAAACAAAACTACTAGAAAGGCTGTTTTCCGATTATTAATAATATGGTTTTGCAAATCAGGCATTTAGCTTAAACTTCTTTATTTGTTCGAAAGCAGTAATACCTAATAGAGCAACAAAAAACGAGGAAAAAACCACTACAACAACAATGAGCCAGCGTACGGGGTATGCTTTTTTATCAGGAGGATATGGACTAATGATCTCGTTGGAATAAGTAAGCTCTTTTGTTACATCAATTTTTGCTTCTTCATATTCCAAAACTGTTTCTGCATATGCTTCGGCTGTGTTTTCAAGTTCAATACTAAGAAGCTTGAATTCTTCACCTTTTTCTTCAAAGTTCTTGATCAATTGTGAAATAAACTGATGATTAGTAGAAGAACTGCTGAAAAACCCACGATATACTTCTTTAATTTGAACCTCTAGTTCAACAAGATTATACTGTTCACTTAAGATCTGTAAGCGATTAAAAATAGAATCAATTCTAAGCTTAGTTGCATTCATTAGGTCCTCTTTAATTAGGAGTACCTCTCTCGATTTATTCCTTTGGGTTTCTTGTACCTTTTTGTTATACACATCAATAATAGCTCTGTTAATTTCATAGGCCATCATTGGGTCTTTGTCTAGAACATTAATTTGAACAGACTCATATTCCGTTCGACTAATATTGATGTGATCATCAAACTCTTCATATATGCGATACTTAAAAAACTGATCATCTTTATCAATATTATAGTGTTCCGACAGATTGAAAATTTGGATTATTGAATCTCGAATTGCGTTCGATTCGAAAAACTGAAGCATTTGCTCTGTTTCTGTTTCAGTAGAATATGGGATGAGGTTCGATGGATACAATACCGATGTAGATTTATACAAAGGTGTAATAAACCATGGGCTACTAAAAATAACAGAAGAAACTATAGAAATCAATAATACCAAAGTTAGAACTTTCCAATATTTAAGCAGAAGGCTCAACAACGAGTTTTGTTCTTTTGAAGGATTATTCATGCTGATGATTTAAGACGTTAGGCGTTTAAATTTCCTGAAGTTTTCATATAGAATAATACCAATAATAGCTGTAATAAATGTAGCAAAAGTCGAAATTAATACAATAAGCCAACGAACAGGATATGCTTTTTTCTCAGGAGTTATTGCATGATCAACAATAAATTTCTGAGGAATAACCTGCTCTGCATCTACTTTTGCCTCTTCATATTTGGCTTTCATTTCTGTGAGCATTTTTTTCTCATACTCTAGTGCATCACGCAATGAAACATATGCACTTCCATACTTGGCAAGTGTGTCGAGTTTAGCCGCAATCATTTGGGCACCAGGCAAATTGCCTTTCCCTATTTCACGAGCCCAAGCTTCGTTTAATCGTTCTGCTTGTGATTCATAATCATGAATGCCGAGTTTACGTAATTTAGTCAGTGAATCTTCTTTCCATTGAATTTCTGCTTCGAGCTCATTATATGTTCCTTGTACAATATAAAAACCTTCAACGGTTCTTTGTTTTTGAAGATTACTTTTTACTGTATCGTATAGATTTGCTATTTCGTTCGCGATATCTGCTGCAATCTGTGGGTCTTTATCAATAACAGATATTTCAACAGCCATGTATTCTGTTCTGCTGTAAGAGATATTGCTATTATATTCTTCATACAGCTTGGTGTTTTTAAATTTTGAGTCCGAGTCAATACCATAGTGATCCATAAGATTAAACTGTTCAATAACCCGTGATCTAATCTCATTAGAATTTAGTATTTGTAACATTTGCTCGGCCTGCTCTTCTTCTCCAAATTCATTAATGTCTTCTTTTCCTCCCCAAGTGCTTGAAATCAAGGCTTTGGAAACAGAATTAGTTGATGTGGGGAACATAATAACCGTTGCCTTATATTTATTGGGAATAAGCAAGGATACTCCAGCTGAAATAATTGCAGCAGCAAGGCTAATAATGATTAGAATCTTTCTCCACTTAAAAAGAAAAAAGAGAAAGTTCATTTGATCAACAGACAGGTTCTTTTCAGTTTCACTGCTTTTCAACATAGCTATAAATGTATTTAGTAAACCGCAAAGGTAAATAAACAATGTAAAACATCTTCGCTATTTTATCACTTTTGTAATTTCACTTGAATATTTCCACAAGGAAAATGCCTGCACAAGAAGGAAGCTTCGTAGAAATTTTGCATGCGTCTTCCAGCGTTTATTATGGGTTCAAGTAAATAATTTCCAAAGAAAAGACCGCCTTTTGAAAAGAGAATTCTTTTATAAATAACCTTTTCAAAGTGAAAATTGAAATAATACCCTCTGCCAAAAGGAGCACTCTGGGTGAAAAAATCAAAAGTTTGAATGGAAAATCGCTTTTTGTGTGTCGGGTCCATAAAATTAAAGCGAGAGGTAAAATGTGGAACACGAATATCAAGAATTCCGCCTTTTTTCATTATTCGATGCAGGTCTTGCAGCAATGGAATGTATTCAATATGTTCAAGAATGTCCTGACACAAAATATAATTAAATTGCTCATCCTCAAAAGGTAGTGGCAGTTCGTTAATATCGTGAACGATGTCTACACCTTCAAGACCTGATATATCAAGATTTACCCATCCTTTTTTGATATCAGAACCACAACCCAGATTTAGCTTTTGTTCCATGGAAGCTGTTTTAGAATATTGAAAGAACTACGTCTATAAAGAATTATTGCTTTGTACGTTATGAAAAGCAGCCAAAAAGCAGCAAGACTACCCATTTGGTAATATAGGTGTATCGAAGAAGAGTGTAAAATGTATCCAACACCAAAAAGCAATACCCCAAATACAAGAAGAAGGACAATGTTTTTGCCAAGTTCTTGAGGCTTAATAATAGTGAAAACCAGTATCAGCTGCGAAAGAGCAACAATAAATTGTGTACTGGTGCTTGCAAAAGCTGCTCCTTGCTCATGATAAACTGGGATGAGAACAAGGTTTAGCCCAATATTAAGAATTACACCAATTAGAGCAATGATGTTTAGCTTTTTCAAACTTCCATGAGCGGTTAGGAGTGTTCCGAAAATATAAATCATTGATACCGGTATTATTCCCGGAAGCAAAACTTTTAATACATCTGAAGACTCTTGTAAATGCTCTACGTACATCAAATCAATGATTTGAGTTGGAAAGAACCAGGCGAGCCCTGCAAAAAGCATACTCACACTAAGTAAAAGCGAAGCTGCTATGTTAATGATTTTTCCGGTATCCAGCTTCTCGGCAAACATGCGGCTAAATAACGGCAATAGTAGTACTGCAAACAGATATGCAAACATGTTGAGCGCATCCAAAAGTCGATACGCAGATGCGTAAATGCCGGCATGTGTTGAGCCGTTTGGAAGAATACGCTCTATCATCACACTATCTACACGATAATAAATAAGCATAAGAAAAGTTAAAATGGCAAAAGGAAAACTCTGACGGAATAAAACGCGATAGAGTTTCATGTCCCATTTAATTCTTTTTAGCGCCGAATACCGCATAACAATTAGAAATGCAATAAGCGCTGTTACAAGATATGCAAGTGTTTGTAATGAAGCAAAATAGAAAATGTTTATTTCGACATTGAATGTGTTTCCCCAGATCAATATGGAGCAAAAAGCAATCATGAGCAAACGGTCAAGTACCGAAATAGCACTGTCGGTTTTAAACAACTGCAAGCCGGAAATATTAGAACGGAGAAATAAAATTAGAGAGGAAAGCATTTGATTTAAACCTACCCACAAAAACAACTTAAAATGCATGGTGTCGTAACCAATAATAAAGGCCACGCCAATAGAAATAACGCCATAAAGCAATGCAAGCAGAGACTTCATGCCCAAAATATTGCTCACATATTTGTTGATCATGTGACCATGTTGTGCCACATTACGATTATTGAATCCGGTTAATCCAAAATCAAGCAAAAAGCTAAATAGAAACGAAAAATTCAGTACCGCAAAGTATAAACCATATTGTTCTGCTCCTACTGCATTCTGCACTGTACGGTCTATGCCGAAAATCCAAAAAGGTTTGACCAGCAGGTTCAGACCAAGTAGGAAGAAGAGGTTTATAATGAATTTTTTCTGCATGAAATCAACAAAAGAGAAAAAAAGTGCATATTTGTCGCAAATTTACACAAAAAGCATTTACACGTGAAGAGATTGCAAATAGCCATCAATACCCGTCATTGGATTCCAGGCAAAATGGAAGGAATCGGGCGCTACGTCATGAATTTGGCGGGTCACATTAGTAAAATGCACCCTGAAGCAGATTTTCATTTTATTTTTGATCGAAAAATTTCATTCGCAAAGGATTTACCAGAAAACGTTAAAGAGTATAGCGTATTTCCTCCGGCCCGACATGTTTATTTATTTCCTTATTGGTACAATATTGCTGTTCCAAGACTTTTGAAGAAAATCAAGGCCGATATTTTTCTTTCACTCGATAACATGAATTCGTTGAATTCGCCATTTCCTTCCATCACAGCAATTCATGATATTAATTTCGAGCATTTTCCAGAAGACTTGCCCCCAGTTGTAGCAAAGTATTATCGAAAAAACACGCCTAAATTTATTTACAAAGCAGAGAAAGTGCTTACTGTTTCTGAATTTTCGAAAGAGGATATTATTATGTCGTACAAAACGCCTCAGCAAAAAGTAGATGTTATTTACAATGGATTATCGCAAGCTTTTTACCCTCGTACAGATGAAGAAAAACTGAAAACCAGAAATGCACATAGTGGCGGCAGACCGTATTTCTTGGTTTTAGGCTCCATTAACCCCCGAAAGAACATAAAGAGAACCATCGAGGCCTATACCGAATTTCGTAAGCGCAGCACCGAAAATATTGCATTGATTATTAGTGGCATACCGATGTGGAGCAATGATGATTTGGATTCTCTAATAGAGAAAAATCCTTTTAAAGGCGACATTCTTTTTACCGGTTATCTGAGTGATGAGGAATTGGGACAAATTGTTGGTGCTGCAAATGCCTTGCTTTATTTTTCCTATTTTGAAGGATTTGGTGTTCCCGTTATTGAAGCCTTTGCTTCTGGTGTTCCGGTCATTGCCGGAAACAAAAGTGCGCTGCCAGAAACTTGTGGAGGAGCGGCCTTGCTATCCGATCCATTCGATATTTCTGACATGGCTTCAGCAATGGAAAAACTTCAATCGGATGAGAATTTACGTAAAGATTTAATTGCCAAAGGTCTAGTTAGAGCCAAAGATTTTTCTTGGGAAAAGAGTGCCGAAAAATTGTGGAAAGTGATTTTAGACGTGCTGGAGACAAAGTAAAGCAATAAAAGCCATTTCATTCTACGTTCTACGTTCTACATTCTACGTTCTACTAATCATGATGATACGGTTCTTTCCTCATAATACTGCAAGCACGGTACAGCTGCTCGGCAAAAATCAATCGCACCAGCTGATGCGGGAAAGTCATTTTTGAAAGCGAAATTTTTGCATCCACCCGCTCAAGAAGCTTTATATGTGCTCCATAAGCTCCCGCTACTGTAAACACAATGTTTTTAGCTCCGGTTTCCGCTTTTTTTTCAATAAATGATGCAAATTGTCGGCTGGTAAATTCCTTTCCTTTTTCATCGAGAAGTACCAAAAAATCTGTGGGAGAGATGTGTTTCAAAAGTCGTTCGGCCTCAGCTTCTTTTTGTAAATCAGCATCGCTGATATTTTTCACATCGGCGCTTTCAATAAGACCGAGTTTGTAATAGTGTTTGATCCGCTTCAGATATTCCTGCATGCCATCAAGCACATATTTATCTCGTGTCTTTCCACAAAAAAGTAAGGTGAGTTTCATGAAAGCAAAGATAATCATTTAATCAGTCAGGCCTTGTTCGCAAGAGAGTTTAAGTGCGTAATATTTTGAAAACTAAAGTGTTGCAGAAGCGGGTAAAACTCAAGTATCAAATGAAAATATCCAATCCAATCATGTCTCCCAAATCCACTTTCCTAGTTCGATATAGTAAAATAGTCGTAACTTTGGCTTAATAATTGCAGTTTTTGCGAAAAAGAGAAAAAATGCGCACCATAATTGTCATATTGATTTCAGTATTTAGTTTATCCGTTTATGCCTCTAACGAAGACACACTGAATTTGAACATCGCCGATGCAGGCGAAGACATTGCTTCTGCCATCCGTGAAGGGAATGCCTCCAAATTGGCCAATTGGTTTGCCTCTACCATTGAGCTGAGTGTTCCAGGAAAGAAAGGATCTTATAGCAAGACCCAAGCGGAAATGATTATGCGCGATTTTTTCGAATCGTATCCCCCGGATTCATTTACCATTACTGCCGAAGGTAAATCTGCTGCCTATAGCTTATATGCCATCGGATCTTATGTTTCCGGTCCCAACACATTTAAAACCTATTATCTTATTCGCAAGGCTGATACAGGGTTTATGCTTCATATTCTTAAATTTGAAGAAAAATAATTCTTTAATTCAGGCAATAAGAATAAGTTTTTTTAAGTTTGCTCTTAGGTTTTAATGAAACTCTTTTTAAATGAAATACGGATTGAGCATTGACCAGATTATTGATCTGGCTCTAAAAGAAGACCTTGGCGACGGAGATCATACTTCTTTAAGTACTATTGATGAAAATCGCCGTGGCAAAGTAGCCCTTTATGTGAAAGAAGAAGGTGTTTTGGCCGGCTGTGATTTAGCACGTCAAATTTATTATCACTTTGATCCTGAAATCAGTATTCAAATGATTTTGAACGATGGTGTAAAAGTGAAACCCGGAGATATTGCTTTTTTTGCAGAAGGCAAGGTCATTTCATTATTGTCGTGCGAGCGTCTTGTGTTGAATTTCATGCAGCGAATGAGTGGAATTGCTACGCGGACCAATAAAATGACGTCTTTATTGGAAGGCACAAAATGCAAGGTGCTCGACACACGAAAAACTACTCCTTTGCTACGCGAGCTGGAAAAGGCTGCTGTAAAAATCGGAGGGGGAGAAAACCATCGATTTGGTTTATACGACATGATAATGATTAAGGATAATCATGTTGATTTTGCCGGTGGAATTCAAAAAGCAATTGAGAAAACCAAGGCATATCTTAAGGCAAAAAAACTAGATCTTAATATTGAAATTGAAGTTCGTTCCATTAAAGAATTAGAAATAGTTCTTGAAGTGGGAGGTGTGCAACGTGTTATGCTGGATAATTTTACACCTGAGAAAATCAAGGAAGCAGTAGCTATTATCAATGGAAAACTGGAAACTGAAGCCAGCGGTGGTATTACTCTGGAAAATGTGCGCGCATATGCAGACGCAGGTGTTGATTATATTTCATCTGGAGCGCTTACTCATCATATAAAAAGCATGGATTTAAGTTTGAAAGCGATTGACTAAAAGAAAAAAAAATAGAAGACCCTTTTATCAGCGAACCCACATATATCGCCGAATTAAGGTTTTTGTGGAAACCCGTTCTTTCCCTGGTGCAAATGGCAAAAACATCAGTTTTGTAATGAAAGTGATGCAGGAAGGGTTCAAAAACTCTTTAATGGGAATGAGGGCATCGGCTCTTGCTTTTAAGTTTTTGTTGGCAGCTATTCCCGGTCTTATTGTTTTGAATATTGCTTTACCCATAATGTTGCCAGTCGATACTAGGCATTTACTGTTTTCTATGTTGTCGGCATTTTTACCCCACGAAATTTTTGGATCGGTAACTCAGCCTATTTCAAGTGCCGCAGGACAAACCGCCAGTAGCGGTATCTTATCAGTAATTGCAATGGCCTCATTGTATTTTGCCGTAAATGGTATGCGGGCAAGTATGCAGATATTTAATCAAACATACCATATTAGAGAAAGTCGTCCGCTTTGGCGGCAGTTTTCCGTAGCTTTTCTTATGGTGGTTATATCACTTATTATTGTTGCATTGGCTATGTTGGTTTTTCTATTTAATCAGTATGTTATGGATTGGCTAGAACAGAAGAATATTTTAAGCGGATATTGGACTGGTAATATGTTCCAAACCACAAAATGGATGGTTTTTTATCTGGTTCTGCTGAATTTTCTATCGGTTTTATACTTCCTGGCACCTTCGAGAAAATCGAAATTCAGAATATTTACTCCAGGTGCACTGCTTGCAGCATTAATTTCTCTTTTTGCTTTCATGGGGTTTGATTATTTCATTCAGCATTTCAGTAATTATCGGGTTGTATATGGTGGAATATCAGCATTATTTATAATGATGCTTTTTCTATTTATCATCTCAAATATCTTTCTCATTGGTTTTGAGATTAATGCAGCCATTTATTTTGGAGGCAAAGATGTTGAAAAGTATCCGGCATTAGAAGCCGAATTCTCAAAAGAAATTAAGTAATTAGCGTAAATATTTAAGTATGCTGGAAAAACAATCACCGAAAGCTCCAAAATCAGCAAAAAAAGACCAAATCAAAGTGGCCTTTGATCAAAACATTGAAAAGCTTCAAGCATTGCAATGTCTTTTATATGCTGAAAACAAACGTAGTGTTTTAATTATTCTTCAGGGCATGGATGCCTCGGGAAAAGATAGCACTGTGAAGCATGTTTTTGGGGAGATTAACCCCATGGGTGTTCGTGTAAAACCATTTAAAAAACCTACAACAACAGAATATACCTACGACTTTCTGCGACGAATACACAAACACACACCTCCTTATGGGCAAATTCATATTTTCAATCGCTCACATTATGAGGATATTTTGGTGCCGGAAGTGCATGGTTATGTTCCTGAGGACAAACTCAAACGCAGATACGATTATATCAATGCTTTTGAACATATGTTGCAAGATCAAAACACGATTATTTTTAAGTTCTTTCTGCATATTTCGAAAGAAGAACAGGTGGAGCGTTTTCAGCGTCGCTTAACAAGGCCAGATAAATATTGGAAATACGATCCTTCTGATTTATCCGAATCACAACGATGGGATGATTATCAAAAAGTTTACGAGAAAATCTTTGATAAATGTAGCGCTGAAATTCCCTGGACCATTATTCCTGCCGATAATAAGTGGTATAGGAATTATTTAATATCGAAGGAGATTGTGGAAAAGCTTGAAAGTCTTAACATGAAGTATCCGGAAGGCTATTTTAGCAAAGAAGAAAATCGCAGGGAAGCTGAAAATGCTTTGGTTGAACGTATGAGCATGTTGAATATTAAAAAGTAGCGAGCGGTAAGTGTTTGATTATTAATGGAATGATCGATTTTTTGTAATTAAAGAATTTTTACAACAGTAATGCCCTCTCCTCCTGCATCAGAAGGGGCATCTTCAAATCTCAATATTTCACGATAATCACTAAGTTGATCACGGATTATTTTTCGCAATATTCCTTGGCCTTTGCCATGTAGTATTGAGAAAGAATGCATGCCTAATAGAAGGGCTTGGTCAATATATTTATCGAGTTCTATTAATGCTTCATCCGCACGCTTGCCTCTAAGATCGAGGGTGGTGCAAAGTGTTTTTTCTTCTATTATCATTTTTGCTTTGGGAGAACTTTTTTTCTCTTTTTTAGGATCAATTTTTATCAGTTTTTCTAGGGCAATTTCAAGTTGCGCATGGCTGAAAAGAACTTTTGCCTTTTTGCCTTTTATTTCTATTATTTCACCCTCATCGTGTCCATTTTCAAGGCGAACAATATCGCCTATTTGTGAAGGAATGATAGGTTTTTCGTCTATTTTACTGCTTTTTTTCAATGGAAGCTGTTCCAGTGCTTTATAATTCTCTCTGGCAATATTGAGTTTCTCTTTATCAAAATCTTTCCTGATTTTCTTGCTCTTTTGCTGCTCTGCACCCGATTCTTTAATGTCTCTTATGGTTTTTTCAATCAAGGCGTTGGCTTCGTCGAGCTTTGTTTCAGCTTCAAGCTCGGCTTTGCGAATAATACGATCTCTTTTATCGAGAATACTTTTGTTTAGATTTTCATATTTCTGAATCAATTCATTCACAAAATCTTCGGCAAGCGAAAGTTCTTTGCGACGATCTTCCAGCTTTACTTTTTCGTTTTCAAGATCCTGAACCATCTTTTCCATTTCAATACGACCTTGACCGATATTTTCGCCTGCTGCATTCAGAATATCTTGGGGTAACCCAATAGACGAGGCAATCTCCAGCGCAAAACTACTACCGGGTTTGCCGCTTTTCAAAATATATTGAGGACGTAGAAGTGCATTATCAAAAAGCATGGCCGCATTTACAAGACCATCATTGTTTGAAGCAAACATTTTCAGGTTAAAATAGTGTGTTGTGATAATACCAAAAACACTTTTTTTATTGAGTCCGTTGAGAACAGCCTCCGCTATGGCAGCACCACTTTCCGGTTCTGTTCCGCTTCCAAATTCATCAATAAGAACAAGACTTTCATTTCCTGCATTTTCTAAAAAGTTTTTCATGTTAAACAAATGCGAAGAATAGGTAGAAAGGTCGTTTTCAATGCTTTGTTGATCGCCAATATCGCAGAAAATTTTATCGAAAGTAAAAAGAATCGAACCTTCACCGGCTGGAATCAGAAAGCCACATTGAAACATATACTGCATAAGCCCTGCTGTTTTCATGGCAACCGATTTTCCTCCTGCATTGGGGCCACTGATGATCATGATGCGTTCATCTGGATTCAGTTCAAGGGTTAGAGGCACAATGTATTTACCTTGTTTTCTAAGACTTGCTTCCAAAACAGGGTGGCGGGCTGCAACCAGTGAAAACTGTTGTTGTTTAGAATAAGTGACAATATTTGCATTTTGCTCCAATGCCAATGAAGCCTTTCCTTTTATAAAATCGATTATGCCAAGAAACTCTGCGTTTGTTAGAATTTCAGCACTTAATGGTCTTATTTCGTTAGTGAGGGAAATTAAAATGCGTTTAATTTCGTTTTTTTCTTCATGCTCTAAATCCTGAATAGAATTATTGAGCTCGAAAATCTCTATAGGTTCAACAAATGCAGTTTGACCAGTTGAAGATTCATCAATAACAACACCTTTAATAATTCGCTTTTTAGCAGCAGGGAGAGGAATAACAAGGCGGCCACTTCGAATACTGAGGTTAATATCTTCTTCAACAACGCCTTTATCTTTAAGGCTTTTAAGTATTCCATAAATGTTTTTCTCAATTTTCTTGCGTTGTCGTTCAATTTCTTTCCTGATTTCTGCCAATTTTTCAGAAGCATTGCTTCGAACACCCCCGTTTTCATCAATGATTCCATTGATTTTTTCGGAAAGGGAAAAGGTATATGCATGTTCCTCGCAGAGATCATTTATTATGGGACAATGATCGCTGTGCTTTGCGAAAATCTTTTTTAGCTTATGAACGGATGAAATAATAAAAGCTATATCGATGAGGCTTTCAATCTCTATTGCTGTGCCGGGAGTTTTAATGCGATCAATTTCCTGGCGAATATCTTCGTGTGCCAATGCCGGGATACCACCCCCAAACTCCAAAATATATTTTATCTCTGCCGTTTGATGCATTTTTGGCAAAATCGAATCAGCATTCTGCATAAAGAAATCTTCCCCGGCCATTTCTTTCCCAAATGGGGTATGACATTTATCCAACAGTTGTCTGCGAATTTCATTAAAGCCTAAAGCCTGTTCTATATCAGAGTATGATAACATTGGTGCAAAGATATAGCTATTTGGCGGAATTTATACGGAAGGATAAGGAATGTGACTATTCTCAAGAAGGTATACTTTAGCTAGTATTAAATTATAGTTAGTCAGTTTTGCTCATTGAGGTTCTTATAAAAAGCAAGAGAAAAAGAATACGGAAGCAAATTTCTTCGTATTTTTGAAAGAAAAAATGGATATTGGTGATTTAATGAAAATGATGGATTCCGGTTCGGGATCTGGTTCAAATAGCAGTAGCGGAATTGGATCTATGCTCGATCTTATTGGCGGAGAAAAAGGTGGGCTGAATAGTCTTACTGAAATGTTTGGAGGAAAAGGCATGGGAGACCTCATGGAATCTTGGGTTGGCAAGGGCGAGAACAAAAAGGCTGAGCCCAATCAAATTGAAAAAGTAATAGGCTCAGAAAAAGTAAAAATGTTTGCAGAGAAAAACGGGATGGATTTTGGCGGCGCACTGGGTATGATTGCACAATTTTTACCGCTGATCATTGATAAACTCACCCCCGACGGCAATATCCCTGGCGATGGTTTCGAAGGGCTGAATATGGATATGCTGAAGAAGTTTTTGTAAGACTATTTATTCCTCACAAAACGCATATAATTATACACTCTGTGTACATCGCCTTGTGGACCATGACCCTAATAGGCAATTCCTTTTCGGATTGGTGTGCACAATTGAACGCTGTGTCTAAAAAACACTCTGTCTATTAATTCATTTTTAATAAAACGCAGGTGCTTCTGCCCATTGATTTTTAAATAATATATTCCCGGATTTAATGAACGAATATCAATTTTCTTAATTGAGAAGTCTGATTTTTCTTGTAAAATCACTGAACCTGTAGTATTAAAAATTTCTATAAAGAGAACTTTTTCGTTTAATGTAGAAGAAGTTAAAATCTCTTCTGTTGCAATGTTTTCCAAAATCCTTGTAACTTGCTCTCGTGTAAAGGGCAGGTCTTCCATTTTTTTAATTTTAAAGTTCACACTTCAAATTTAATATGACTCACTTTACACACTTTTTGGGACAGTATCTTTTTTTTTGGTAAAGAGACTAAAAACTCATATTAATATCAAGTCCTTTACTCTCTGTTATATATTTTTACCAGCCCCCCTGAAAGGTTTTATATTAAAATACATGTTGTTTTAGATACTATAAAAACGCCCCCATAATAGCAAGCCCATAGCTTATTGTGCAAATGATCATTACTGCTTTTATCAAGAGTTTGTTTTCAAACTTTTTGGTTTTATTGCGGAGGACAATGATGGAGAGTATAATAATGATAATGGGCACAAAAATATATCCTGTTTCGCAACGTGCAGGTTTTAATCTCTCATATTCGGGATATAAATCAATGGAATAGGAGTTGACAAAACCAAAAATCGGAGTGCATTCCACCATTCCGTTCTCTTGATCAATAGATAATTCTGGGTGTGATTCTGATTGTAAAAATGTATAATCACAGGCATGAACCCGATTGTTATTAACCGATTCAAAAGTGCAATGATGATGTTCTTTCGGTAAAAAATTATCAACCACAAAAATCAAAGCTGCAGCAATAAAAAGAAAATTCACCCATTTTGGCCAGAGAATTTTATGCATTGGCGTGGCTTCATAGGCGTTGCATTGTCGCTGAAATTCTGCATAACGCATTTTTGCATAAGCTTTTGCACGTTCGCGAGCAGCGTTTCGCAAGTCTTCTTCAGTTACTGTTTGGCGCCGATATGATTGTGATTTTTTTTGTTTCTTAGGATCAAGAAGCATATTATGTGCTTCTGTAATTTTAACAAACATCTCCTCGGCCTGTGGATTATCTGGGTTCAGGTCGGGATGGTATTTTTTTGCAAGCCTGCGGTAAGCGGCTTTAATTTCTTTTGGAGTTGCGCTTTCAGAAACGCCAAGTATTTCGTAGTATTTAGGCAATGATGCTGATATTAAATGAATTGCTCACCTTTTTCTATCATAACATCATTAACGAATTTGCGGATATTTTGTTCGTCTTTTTTGCGAACTACCAAAAGAATATCATTGGCTTCAACAACAATATAATCATCTAATCCCTGAAGCAGAACCATTTTCTCTTTTGGCATGTGTACTATGCAATTTTTGGTGTCGTAAAGCATTACGTTTTTCCCAACGATGGCATTTCCGTTTTTATCATGACTACGATTTTCATACAGTGAGCCCCAAGTGCCGAGGTCGCTCCAACCAAAATCTGAAACCAAAACGTAAACATTATCGGCCTTTTCCATAACTCCATAGTCGATGGAAATATTTTTACAAACCATATAGGTATTGTAAATAAAGTCGCTCTCATCACCTGTTCCATATATGTTTGCACCTTTGGCAAAAAGGGTGTTCATTTCTGGCATATGTTGGTCCATTGCCCTAATTATACCCTTAACAGACCAGATAAATATGCCTGAGTTCCAGAGAAAATCACCACTTTTAAGGAATGTTTCCGCGAGTTCCAGATGGGGTTTTTCAGTAAATGTCTTAACTTTTTTTAGATTGTTGATTTCAGAGTCACAATCTACAAACTGAATATAGCCGTAACCAGTATCTGGGCGTGAAGGCAGAATGCCTAATGTCATTAGTCGGTCTTCTTTTTCAGCAACATCAACACTAGTGTTTATGGTGTTTACAAAATCTTCTTCATTTCTAATTAAATGATCAGAAGGGTTTACCACCATAATGGCATCAGCGTCTTTGCTATAAATGCGATGTGCTGCATAGGCTATGCATGGAGCAGTATTTCTGCGTGCGGGTTCGCGAAGAATATTGTCTGGTAATAATTCGGGAAGCTGTTCCTGAACAATTTCGGCATAAGTATTATTGGTCACTACAATAATATTTTCAATAGGGCAAATTTTCTTCAGCCTGTCGAACGTTTGCTGTATCAGCGTTTTACCTTCTCCAAGGACATCAATAAATTGTTTGGGCTTCATCGTGCGACTCATAGGCCAGAAACGTGTTCCAAGACCACCAGCCATGATGACACAATATACGTGCTTATTCATATACAGCAATTTTTGCAAAAGTACAAAAAAGTATAGAACCTTTCAAAGCGAGGTCTTTAGCTCGTGATAAATGGAGCTTGCCATTGATAAATACGAATTTGGTTTTATCTAAAGATTTCATTTTTCAGTATATTTGACAAATCATTTTTATTCCGATGGAAAGCCTTGTACACGATCATGGTCCTTTATATCACGAAACTTTCAGTGGCGGACAATTCATTCTCGAACCATGGAATGCGTTTTCATCATTGTTTTTTCTTGTGCCTGTTGTTTTTTGGATCATAAAGCTAAGAGGGCAGTACAGGCAATATCCTATGATCACTTTACTTTTGCCCCTTTTGTTTATGAATGGCATTGGTTCTACAATTTATCATGCCTTCAGAGCATCAAATTTGGCGCTTTTATTAGACTGGATGCCGGCATTTATCATGAACCTCATTCTCTCGTGGTATATGTGGAAAAAGGTTCTTCATAAAAACATACTGCCGATCTTTGTCGTTTTGGTTTTTTATATGGCAGCAGTTGTAATTATTGCAAGCTTTGCTCCAATACTGGGCGATCTTGCGGCGAATCTTGGATATCTATTTATTGGGTTGTCTCTATTAACCCCTTCAGTGATTTTTCTTGTTAGAACAAAGTTTTATAAAGGACATTTATTGGTCTTGACATTTGTCTTTCTCGGCATTTCCTTATTGTTTCGCAGCCTTGATTATCCAACAGAAAACCCCTTTCCTACATTTTTGCCTCAGGGCACCCATTTTCTTTGGCATATTGTAAGTGCTTTTGCCGTTTTTACCCTTGGGTTTTATTTTATGTATATTCAGGGGCTGGATTCTAGAACGTTTACAGGAAATAGAACGCAGACTTAATTGATAAATTAAAGAACTGGCGTCAATTCAAAACCAATGTTATGCTGAGCAGCTTGCCCTGAGCTTGACGAAGAGAAGTACGACATTGGTTTATCTGTACCAGGTACGCATACGTCCGGCTTCTCTAAGAATATCCCCAAAAACTTCACGACGAATAATTCCAAACCAGGTGTCTGACATATTATCCCAGTTTCTAAATTCAATATTAAACGACTTGTCCTTATTATGTATGTGAATCCAAGAACCTGCATCAGAAATAATAATAATTATGTCTTTCTCTTCCGGAATTATGTCTTTCTTTTCCTGATTAGAAAATGCTGCATTATTTAGCTGTAATTCAAGTACTCTATGTATGAATAAGTTGAATAGCGCTTCATCTTTCCAGTCCAATGCAATAACAGTATCAATCACTACTACAGCTTTTTCAGGATCTAAAGCTGAATAATTCCCAAAAGATTTAATATTACAACAACATACAGTATCAACAATTAAATTGGCAAATAATCTATTCTCTTGATTTCTAAATAAGAGGATTTTTTCTGAATGTCCACCCCATTTACCACAATCTGTAAAACCGACATCTATAAGTAAAGTATCATACGTACTATCCAATATATTTCCAAGACCGGTATTTTCCTCCTTGAAGTTTGGAAAATGAGGCTGATAATCATTGTTGTTATTTACCTCTGTTTCTTGTTTTGGGTTACACATCGAAAAAAAAATAATAGAAACAGCAGCAAATACTATATGTTTTATTGAGTTAATCATAATGCAATTATACGAAAATCAAGGCGATAATATCATGAAAATAGGTTTTCGGTTTGTTTTCTCCATGCACCAGCCACGTTTACATCCTGCGATGTTAATTTGAAGTATAATAAATGGTAATCTGTAAAATCTGCGCAATCAGTGTTCATAAATGTGCCTGGTTGACGCACTCAGGTCTGCCCCTGTTGCAAAAAGTATAGGCTGACGCAGAGAGGTCAACCCAACGTACTTCGCAGCACCAGCAAGTGAAACGAGCGCGGTGCATCTTATTCAAAACAACAAAAAGTGTGAACACAGTGAAGCACTTTTGTGTGTTTTAATAATGCAGCCGAAGGCGGCATGCTTTAATTTTCTCTTTCGGCGTAATCCGTTAATCTGCTGATAATATTTATCTGTGTATCCGTGGCGATTCCCAAACAAAAAACCCGACAATCGCCGGGCTCTAAGTATTTTAGTTGAAAGTAAGTCCCTTTTTAGAAAAACCCTCAGGAACTACAAGACCTAATTAGCACACTTGTCAAGCCGAAGGCATGATTAATCAATTAGAAAATTAGCACATTAACTTTCCACTTTCCACTTTCCACGTTCCACTTTCCACTTTCCACGTTCCACGTTCCACGTTCTACGTTCCACGTTCTACGTTCCACGTTCCACTAGTATCTATAATGCTCAGGCTTATAAGGTCCTTCTTTCGGAACACCAAGATATTCAGATTGCTCATCTGACATAACAGTGAGTTTAACTCCGATTTGCTCGAGATGTAAGCGGGCAACCTCTTCGTCAAGTCTTTTTGACAAGCGATATACACCAACTTCATAATTATTGGTCCAGAGATCAATCTGTGCCAAAGTTTGGTTGGTAAATGAGTTACTCATTACGAATGATGGGTGTCCGGTAGCACAACCTAAGTTTACAAGGCGACCTTCAGCCAGCATATAAATGCAATGTCCGTCAGGGAAAATATACTTATCAACCTGAGGTTTGATATTGATTTTCTTCACACCGGGAAGTACTTCAAGCTGTTCAACCTGAATTTCATTATCGAAGTGACCGATATTACAAACAATGGCTTCGTCTTTCATTTTCGACATGTGCTCAGCAGTAATAACATCTTTGTTTCCGGTAGTGGTTACATAAATATTTCCTTCAGCGAGTGCATTCTCAACAGTAGTTACTTCAAATCCTTCCATAGAAGCCTGAAGTGCACAAATTGGATCAATTTCGGTAACGATTACACGAGCACCATACTGACGCATAGAGTGTGCAGAACCTTTACCAACATCGCCATAACCGCAAACAACAACAACTTTACCGGCTATCATAACGTCAGTAGCACGCTTGATTCCATCAGCTAATGATTCGCGACAGCCATACAGGTTATCGAATTTTGATTTGGTAACACTATCATTAACATTGATAGCAGGAACTAGAAGCTCGCCTCTTTCCATCATTTGATACAAGCGGTGAACACCGGTTGTGGTTTCTTCAGAAACACCTTTCCAGTCTTTTACGGTGCGTGTCCAGCGGGTAGGATCTTCTGCATAAATTTCCTTCAGAATTTTCATCAGCGCCACTTCATCTGGAGAATGAGCAGGCTTATCAAGTAATGAAGGATCTTTCTCAATTTCGTATCCTTTGTGAATCATCAGGGTAGCATCGCCACCGTCATCAACGATAAGTTCTGGGCCTTTTCCTTCAAAATTCAGCGCTTGTGCAGTACACCACCAGTATTCGTCAAGAGTTTCACCTTTCCATGCAAAAACAGGAGTTCCTGTTTCGGCAATTGCAGCAGCAGCATGATCCTGGGTAGAGAAAATATTACAACTTGCCCAGCGTACATCAGCACCAATTTCTTTTAAGGTTTCGATCAGTACAGCAGTTTGTATGGTCATATGTAATGAACCGGTAATGCGAACACCTTTTAAAGGCTTCTCAACACCAAATTTCTCACGGGTTTTCATCAAGCCGGGCATTTCTTTCTCGGCAATATCTATCTCTTTTCTGCCCCATTCAGCCAGAGCAATATCTTTCACTTTGTAATTCATCATTTGATCGGTTTGAATTTCGTTTGTTTCAAAAATTTTGGCAAAGTTAAGCTTTTTGCCTCAAATGGCGGAATAATGTGCTAATATTAAAGTGGAAGAACGCTCCCTGCAAAACTAAAGGGAGTCGAGATGCGTCATTGATTTTGTTTTGGATCAACGGCACATAAAATTTTCATTTACAGTAGTTTTTTATATTTTTACCTGTTATAAACAATAATTAAAATGAAAACAAGCATATTTATTCTTCTATTTATAACAGCAAGCCTTGCTGCAAACTCTCAAAACTGGACACAAGTCGGCAATGATATTGACGGAGAAGCTGCCGGTGACAAGTCAGGATACTCAGTAAGCTTAAGTGATGATGGCTCTGTAGTTGCAATAGGCGCGATATGGAATGACGGAAACGGAGATATGGCTGGGCATGTAAGAGTATATGAAAACAATGCAGGAACTTGGACACAAATTGGCAACGATATTGACGGCGAAGCTGCCGGTGATTATTCAGGATATTCAGTAAGCTTTAGTGCCGACGGCTCTGTAGTGGCTATAGGAGCTCCCGAAAATTATGGAAATGGAACAGATGCCGGCCATGTAAGAGTATATGAAAACTATGCAGGTATCTGGATACAAATTGGCAATGATATTGACGGCGAAGCTGCCGGTGATTGGTCAGGATCTTCGATAAGCCTTAGTGCCGACGGCTCTGTACTGATTATAGGAGCGCGCAACAATGACGGAAACGGTGCTAATGCAGGACATGTGCGCATATATGAAAACATTATAGGTACTTGGACACAAATTGGTGACGATATTGACGGCGAAGCGGTCGGCGACCAGTCAGGATACTCGGTAAACCTTAGTGCCGACGGCTCTGTAGTGGCTATAGGAGCACCATACAATGCTGGAAACGGAAGCCAAGCCGGCCATGTACGGGTATATGAAAATAATGCAGGAAGCTGGACACAAATTGGTAATGATATTGACGGAGAAGCTGCCGGTGACCAATCAGGCTGTTCAGTAAGTCTTAATTCCGACGGTTCTGTAGTGGCTATAGGAGCTTATCTCAATACCGGAAACGGAAGCCAAGCCGGCCATGTACGGGTATATGAAAATAATGTAGGAAGCTGGACACAAATTGGTAATGATATTGACGCAGAAGCTGCCGGTGACCATTTTGGATGGTCAGTAAGCCTTAGTTTAGATGGCTCTGTAGTGGCTATAGGAGCTTATCTCAATTCTGGAAACGGAAGTTTAGCCGGTCATGTACGGGTATATGAAAACAATGCAGGAAGCTGGACACAAATTGGTAATGATATTGACGGAGAAGCTGACAATGATTTTTCAGGAACATCAGTAAGCATTAGTGCCGACGGATCTGTAGTAGCTATAGGGGCGCTCTGGAATGACGGAATCGGATGCCAAAGTGGTATAGGCCATGTACGGGTATATAGCTTCCCAACAGGGATAGAAGAAAATCTTACAGAGTTGACCATAAACATCTTTCCCAATCCCGTATCTGATATTCTTTCTGTAGACTTCCAGCCAATTGGTGAGGCTCTTTATACTATACTCGATACTCGTGGCCGCGAAATAATAAAAGGTACATATTCCGGCAACCAAATTAATGTTTCATCATTGCCTACGGGAACGTACTTTTTGCAAATCGAGAACGACGGGAAATTGTATAAGGGAGAGTTTGTGAAAGACTAACCTACTCCCTGCGTATAATCCACCTTTACTACAAAATCAAACCCAATCTGTGAAATGCTATTGCATGCTTGAATAATGCCGCTAAAGGTAGTATGAAGTACGATACCAAGCAATCTGTGGCACAAGAGATGTCGAAGACTTCTCGCAGTGTATCAGCCATAATCGAAGTACGAGTCAATGTGATCTGAGAAATCTGTGTCCTCACGCCTTGCGTGACAGGTCTGCGGCCCAAAACATCCGTGCAGCAGTATCTAAAACAGAGTGAGAGCGAAAATTACGTGGTATAAAATCAGTAAATATTTTCGTTGTAGATACAATCAACGCCGAGAGGTAGTGGTTGCGTATATTTCGTTTTATTCTTAATCTGTGGAACCAAATGATTGCCTGCAATCATGTAGGTTTATCAGTTATAATTGAAGTAAGATACCATGTAATCTGTCAAATCTGCGTAAATCTGTGTTCTAAAAAATACATCCGTGCATCCGATAGCTATCGGATAGTGGTTAAAAAACTTTTTCCCCAAAATTGCAACCCTTCATTTTCCCATTCTACTTTATTACAAATCTTGAAAATCATGAAAACAAAAATCTTTATTTTAACCTTTGTTCTTGCAGCAACAACTTTGACTTCTTGTTTTAATTCTCATCACATTGAGGGTAATAATAATGTGATTTCTCAAACCAGAAGCCTTCCCGTCTTTACGGATATAGAAAATGAAGGCAGTCTTGATGTAATGTATGTACAAGACAGCGTTTATTTTGTAGAAATTGAAGCTGAAGGAAACCTGATTCCTTACATAGAAACAGATGTGTATGGCACTGAATTGAGAATTCGCGTTCAACGCAGAAGAAACCTTGACCCAAATTACCCGATTAATATTTATGTTCACGCACCTACATTAAATAGTGTGAATCTTTCTGGTAGCGGATCAATTGTTTGCGATACCGTTCAAACGTCGTACTTAAATGTGAAAATTTCCGGTTCAGGACAAATTACAATGCCAATGATTTGTAATAATCTGAATGCAAAAATTTCGGGATCCGGCGATATGTATCTTTCCGGAACAGCCACTCGAGGCGATTTAGACATCAGTGGAAGCGGAACTATTTATGGATATAATTTGCAGCAAACAGAGTGCATTGCAGATATATCAGGTAGTGGAAACATGTACTTAAATGTATCTGACTTGCTCGATGTTGTCATTAGCGGAAGCGGAGATGTGTATTATATGGGCTCCGCTGCAGTTTCTACCAGTATTTCCGGTTCAGGATCAGTAATTCATCAGTAAAACTTACCCACCATGATGAAAATTATAAGTTTAGCATTTGCCATTATTTTAAGCGTGAACCTTTCTGCACAAGAAATAGATATAGAAGGGGGTATTCGCACGGGAGTAAGCAATGGAATTACCTTGCGAATGTTAACGGGGCCGGATTCATATACCGAAGCCATGTTGCTGACCCGAAACCATGGTGTGCAATTTGCTCTCTTCCTTGGTTCAACCGACGAATTGTATAATGTCCCTGTTCCGGGATTCAGCCTGAGTAAGGGCTGGGGTGGACACCTCGGAGTTACCGGAATAAAAATTCACACGGGAGAAGAGTATTATTACTCTCGATACCGCAGGGTTCCTGTTCTTGGAGTGGATTATTATCTGGGTTTGAATTATACCCTAAACAGAATACCATTAACCTTCACTATCGATTATAAACCCTTTGCCGAAATACTTCCCGAGCGTTTTTTACGCATTAATCTTTGGGACTTTGGTTTTGGCATTCGTTACCAGTTTTCAACAAAAATCTAAATAACAATGAAAAACATTACTTTTCTTTTGATACTGCTTGCAGTTATGGCTATGCCGGGTTTCAGCCAAAATGATTCAGATAATGATCCGGAAATGAAAACACTTTTTGGCAACAAGCCTCGAAGCAATGGCGGTTATGCCGGTCTCGGAATTGGCTACACTCAACTCGATGGCAAAGATGCCTTCACTACCACTTTTCGTGGCGCTTGGATTATCAATCACGGTTTTGCTATTGGTATTTCTGCCACAGGATTCTCAAACGATTTCTACTTAAACCACAATCCCGGTGCAGAATATAGCAGTTTGCAAGGTGGATATGGTGGAATCCTCTTCCAACCCATTATTTTCCCTTCGTTTCCGGTACACGTTTCTTTTCCTGTTACATTGGGTGCAGGAGGTGTGGCAGCATTGCACTCACATTATTACGAGGCTTTCGATGCCAGTTATTATCTCGAAGATGAGAGTTTCTTTCTGCTTGCAGAGCCCGGAGTGGAAGTGGAATTGAATATTGTAAAATTCATACGTGCTTCGTTTGGCGTATCATATAGATTCACTACACCGCTTAATTTGATTGATTATGCAGATGATGAAATGATGGGACTCACCGGAAGTTTCACGCTATCTTTCGGTAAGTTCTAAACGTTCCGGATACTACTAATACGGAAACGGCAATCCACTTTTCTCTTCAGGGGGAAGGTGGATTTGTTGTTTTTGCTATACTTAAAACAATAGTTTTGTAATGAACACAGAGGTATATTCCAAATAATATTCAGAAAACAATAGGAGTCTTGCAAATATCAGTAAAACACCGTAGCTTTGTTAGAAAATTGGAGCATGGAAAATTTTGTATGGGACATTCCTACTATAATGCATTTTGGCAAAGATGTACACGAAAAAATTCAATTTGTTCTTCCTCAATTTGGAACCAGAGTTTTATTGATTAGGGGAGGAGAATCTCTGGTTAAAAACGGTGTGTATAAAAAAATTATGCACGAAATTGAAGCCGCTGATATGGATTTTGCCGAATATAAAGGCATCAAAGCTAACCCACGTATTGAAGAAGTAAGAGAAGCTACAAATCTGGCTAGAGAGTTTCAGCCAGATGTAATTCTTGCGGTTGGTGGCGGATCGGTGATAGACTCGGCAAAGGCAGTTGCTGCATCAGCACTTTATGATAATGACCCATGGGATTTATACACAGGAAAGTTGGCATCAGAAAAAGCTATTCCAATTGTAGCTGTACTAACATTAGCTGCTACCGGAACGGAAATGAATCCTTTTAGCGTGGTGCAAAATGGAGAAACTAGAATAAAAGCTGCGTTTAGCAATAAGCTTGTAGCGCCTACTTTCAGTTTTTTGAATCCTGCGTTTACAATCTCAGTGCCTCGTGATTATACGGCTTTTGGAATAAGTGATTTGGTAGCGCATAGCATGGAAGCCTGGTTTGGTGCTGGCGAGGCTAGTCTGGCTGATCGATTTGTGGTGTCTGTCATTCAGGAAGCGAGAGAATTTGGTCCTGCTTTACTAAAAGAACTCGATAATTACGATTTGCGTGCACGAATTATGTACGCCGCTACTTGTGCGTTGAATGAAATTACGATGTTTGGCCGCGTTAGTGGCGACTGGGGGGTACATTCATTCGGACATGTATTTTCTTTATTGTATGATATACCTCATGGTGCAACGCTTTCTGCGGTTTATCCTGCTTGGCTTCGCCTGATGAAAGATCGGATTCCGGAGCGAATTATGGCCTTCGGAAAAGCCGTTTTCGGCTCTGAAACCTGCGATGAATGTATTGCTGAAGTTGAAAAGATGTATGCCTCGTTTCTGAGTCCTGTGAATTTGCAGGAACTGAAATTATCGCAATATTCAAGAAAAGATGTCGTTGAACACCTTGTAAAATCGAAGGCTTCTGGCTATTTTCATAAGCTCGATGCTAACGATTATGAAAGAATTCTTGATTTAATAGAGTCATGATTAAGCGAAAACTTAGAAAACAAAGTGTTTTTGGAATGATCTGGCGCTTTTTTCTGCGTTTGATCATATTCTTTTTTGTATCCTCCATTGCCGTGACGATTCTGTATAAGTGGATTAACCCGCCTATTACACCATTGATGGTGATTAGAACTTTTGATCAGAAAAACACAGGCAAAGAGCTCAAAATGGATTACGATTGGGTGGATATTGATTCCATTAGCCCTTACGTGTGGCAGGCGGTTATTGCCGGGGAAGACGGTTTTTTCCTCTATCACAATGGATTTGATTTGGCCGCGATTGAAAAAGCCCGCGAATACAATAAAACGCATTCCGATAAGCGTGGTGCAAGTACAGTAAGCCAACAATGTGCAAAAAATGTCTTCCTTTGGCCCGATCGCACATGGGTTCGTAAAGGACTTGAAGTATATTTCACTTTTTTGATTGAAGCCCTTTGGAGTAAAGAACGCATTATGGAAGTCTATTTGAATGTGATTGAATATGGCGATGGAATTTATGGTGTAGAAGAGGCTTCTAAACAGTATTTTAATGTACGGGCTAAGAATTTAAGCTTCGAGCAATCAGCGTTACTGGTGGCAGGACTCCCAAATCCCAGAAAGTGGAATATTTGGACCTCTGCCCCACAATTGTGGAGTCGAAATAGTATTATTCAAAGAAATATGTTGAATATTGGCCCTCAGGAATTAATAAAACACCCATATAGTGAAGTCAGAAAATAAAGGAGACCAAAGAGTTTACGAAGTATTGAATGAATTGAATATTCCATTCGACTATTATGAGCATCCACCAGCTCCTACAGCCGAAATTGCTTCACAATACTGGAAAGATATTGATGCCGCTCATTGTAAAAACTTGTTTTTCAGAAATCATAAGGGAAACAAACATTATCTGGTCATATTCCATTTTCAGGAGCAATTGTCTATTCGGGATTTAGAACAGAGACTTAAACAAGGAAAGCTTACATTTGCTTCTGAGCGAAGAATGTGGCAATATTTGCAAATTAAGCCGGGCTCAGTTTCTCCTTTTGGTCTCATTCACGATAAAGAAAAGCATGTTTTTCTGTTTTTGGATGAAAATCTGCAGAATTACGAACGAATAAGTTTTCATCCCAACCATAATGAGGCGTCTCTTGTGGTTACTTTTAAGGACTTCATTCGCTTTCTACAATATCAAGGCAATGAATATGTGTTTTTGAAATTGTATTAATTGCTTTATAAAATAGCAGATTTACCCCATAATTGCTAAAACAAAAAGCAAAATAAACACTAATTTGCTTGCTTGAAAAGCAAAAATGACATATATTTGCTAAAAATATTAGCAAAATGGAATATTTAATTTCCAGATCCGAACAAAAAATTCAAAATGCCCCAAGATGGTTTCGGCGCTATCTATTTGACAGAATCAAAATAGATGAGCGTTTGATAGGCATTAAAGGTGCGAGAGGGAGTGGAAAAACCACATTATTGCTTCAGCTCGCCAAAAATCATGGCAAGAAAGATTGCCTATATGTAGCGCTCGATGATTTATTTTTTTCGGAGAATACGCTTTATAGCCTGGCTGAAAAGTTTAATAGTTTTGGGGGTGCTTTATTGTTATTAGATGAGGTACATAAATATCCGGATTGGTCCAGAGAGCTTAAGCTTATTTACGATGACTTCGAAGATCTCCATGTTGTTTTTACTTCTTCTTCTTTGCTCGACTTATACAAAGGTGAATCTGATTTAAGCAGACGATTGTTAAGCTACCATTTAGAGCCTATGTCGTTTAGAGAGTATATGCTTTATCATCACAGACAAAAACTTCCGGTATTAACCCTGAATGAAATGCTTGAAAGTCATGTTGATATAGCTATTGAACTTCATAATGATTTCAAACCATTTAAGTATTTTTCTTCATATTTGCGCCACGGTGCTTATCCATATTTTAAAGATGATGAGCAAGTCTATTATCAAAAGTTAATGAATACAGTTAATCTGATTCTGGACATTGATATTATGGCGGTTGAGAATATTTCATACGATTCTATTGCTCGAATGAAGCGACTTATTTATATTATTGCTTCTAATGTTCCTTTTATTCCGAATATTTCCAAATTGAGTGAGAAAATTGGTCTTCCTCGTAATAATTTGGTTCAAGTGTTGCAAGTCTTAGAAAAAGCTGAAATTATTCGAGTTCTATATAAAAAATCCAAAAGTGTCAGTGTATTATCAAAACCTGATAAAATTTGGATGAACAATAGCAATTTGAATTACGCACTGTCCTCAATGGAGGTAAATAGCGGGACATTAAGAGAGACATTTTTTTTACAAAATGTTTTTACAAATCATGATGTGGTTTTACCTAAAAAAGGTGATTTTCTAGTGGATGAAAAATATATCTTTGAAATTGGGGGCAAAAACAAGAGTAAAAGTCAGATACAGGATTTAGAGAATTCCTATTTGGTAAAAGATGATATTTCCATAGGGGCATTAAATAGTTTACCTTTATGGATGTTTGGATTGATGTATTAGAAAACAAAAAAATTATGAATAATTTACTCCCTCTTCTTCAAAATGCCGATCTTAAAGGCAAAGTAGTTCTTGTTCGTGTCGATCATAATGTGGTTAAAAAAGGCTTGATTCACGACCCATACCGTATTGATGCTACGCTTGGAACATTATATTATATCGTTTCACATGGAGGAAAACTCATTCTGATGACTCATGTTGGGCGTCCGAAAGACAAGAAAAGTGGTCGAATTAATATCAGTGATGACACTTCGGTAAAGCCTATTGTGGGATATTTTGAAAACAAGCTTCATGTGAAATTTCATATTCCAGACTTTCATGAAGAGGAAGAAGGAGGATATGCTGGTTTAGAAACTTCTATTAATCATTTAATCAGAGACCTAAGAGAAGATCGGATTGATGGAATTTATTTGCCCAATACCCGTTGGTTTGAAGGAGAAGAAGCCAAAGATGAGCGGGCAGACCGCTTTGCTTATCAATTGGCTGGATTGGCTGATGTTTTTGTAAATGACGCTTTTGGTTCATGGCAGCCGCATGCATCTACTGTTGGCGTTCCAAAGCATTTACCCTCATATGCCGGTTTTCTGATGCAAAAAGAAATATCCAATCTCGATCGAATTTTTGCACCCGAAAAACCTTTTGTGGCCGTGGTAGCAGGATCAAAATTTGACACCAAAATTGAGAGTTTATACACATTGCTTGAAAAAGCCGATCACCTTGTTTTGGGTGGAGTGATGTACAACGCTTATCTTGCTGCAAAATACGGCTTCATCATTAAAGGAATCAGTGATGAGGATGCAGCACATGCAAAGAAATTCGTTGATTTTTGCCAAAAATATCCGGGTAAATTGCTCGAGTTGCCGTTTATAACCGAATCGGACACGCTTGAAGGCAAAATTGAGGGCAAACACCGTGTTCATGATATCCGCAAGCTGGAAAAGGGCACAAAACTCAATTATATTCTCGATGTGGCTCCGGAATCCTTTCATGAAAAAGAGGTTGCACAAGTCTTTTCTGATGCAAAAAGTGTATTTGTAAATGCCGTTATGGGCTTTACGCCGCATTTTAACGAAGGAACCATTGCCTTGGATGAACTGATTGATCAAAACAGAGATGCATCAAAACTTTACGGTGGCGGTGATACTATGCAGGAATTGAAACGCCTGTTGCCCGGATTGTACATTATGGCTATCGACAATCCGAAATACTATATTTTTACCGGAGGCGGTGCTGTTTTAAAAGCAATTGAGCAGGGAACGGCAATGGGTTTGGAGCCGGTGAAGGCACTATTGCAGAAAAAACAAGGGTAAATCTCAGGTATTACTACGTATTAACACACAATTAACACTCTGTTTTATATAGATATATTGACATATCAGCGAATAAATTCTGCAATATGTCATTAAAAATTTATTTTTTGATGATTATTTATTCTATGTGTTTGTTTTTCAGGCAACTATTTAGAGTATTTTTTTGTATTATTGTTAGTTAATAGATACCAAACCAAACCATTATGAGGAAGTTTTTATTCATGAGTGTCCTTTTTTTCACGTTTATTTCTTGGGGTGAATTAAAGGCTCAAACTATTTCTTCTGAGCAAGAGAGTAGTTCACAGGTTATTTACCCGTCTTCTTTTAGTGTTACCAGGCCTTTGCGAGATTTGATTGCAGAGCAGCCTCTGGAATTGCCATATGTTGACGAGGATGATGTGTGGGTGTCACCAGACCGAAAGAACAGACCACACCAGACTTTTATTTATACAGTTGCAGATGGTCCACAATATGGGAATGACTCAACCATTATTCAGCAATCAATGGGGAAAAGAAATATTTCAAATAGAGCTCCTTTAACAAACTGGGCAGGGATTACAAGTAGTTCATATCCACCTGATCCCACAGGGGCGGTAAGCGACAATCACTATATTCAAAGCGTAAATGCGACTACGGTAAGAATATACGATAAAACAGGAACAGCATTGTCCTCTTTTGCTATGGGAACACTTTGGGGCTTGTCTACCAATGCCGGTGATCCGATTATCATGTACGACAAATTTGCTGATCGATGGTTTATTAGCCAGTTTGGTAGCTCCAATGAGATTTATATTGCGATTTCGCAAACAAGTGACCCTCTTGGTTCTTACTATACCTACACATATGTTTCTCCTCAGTTTCCGGATTATTTAAAATTTTCAATCTGGGCTGATGGATATTATATGACCTCAAACCAATCTACAGACAAGGTTTATGTTTTTGAAAGAGATGAAATGCTTGTTGGTAATGGTTCTGCAAGAGGAATTTTTTCCACTTTCACAACAGGAAGCGTAGGTGCATTTTATGTTCCATTACCTGCGGATGCTGCAGATAATGATGTTTTGCCCGCAGTTGGAACGCCACTTCCTTTTATGTCTTATTACGACAATGCATGGGGCGGTGGAACCGATGGTGTTAAAATATGGAACATGTCCACCAACTGGACTACAGGTACTGCAACAATAACAGGTCCTATTCAGGTGAACACCGGTAGCTTCGATGCTTCTTACGACCCAAGCTGGGATGATGTGCCTCAACCTAATGGACAAGAACTCGATGGTATTGGAGGGGTCTTAGGATACAGAGCTCCATGGAGATCTTGGTCAGGCTATAACAATCTTGTGCTTTCATGGGGTGTTTTAATTTCTAACTCTCCGCGCCAACGAGCAATATATTGGTGTGAATTAAGACAGGATCAGAGTACCGGCACTTGGAGTTTATACCAGGAAGGTATTTATAATCCTGATTCAGATACACGTTGGATGGGTTCTGCAGCTATGGACGATAATGGTAGTATAGCACTTTGCTATGCCAAGTCTTCTACAACTGTTTTTCCCGGATTATATTACACTGGACGACTCGCAGGTGATCCTCTTGGTACAATGACTTTTGCCGAAACAGAAGTGGTTGCAGGAACAGGTTCACAATCAACATATAATCGCTTTGGTGATTATGCTCAGACTTCCTTAGATCCAGATGGTATTACTTTCTGGCATACAGGTGAATATGTATTATCTACCGCAGGTCAGGAAACCAGGATTTATTCATTCCAGCTTCCCGCCGGGCCACTGCCTCCGGTTGCGAATTTTATTGTAGATAAACAAACACCATTTTGTACAAATACGGTTCAATTTACTGACTGGTCTTCAAATTCCCCAACTTCATGGGAATGGGACTTTGGCGATGGAAATACATCAACTGCACAAAATCCTTCTCATACCTATGCGGCAAATGGTACATATACTGTTGAGTTAATTGCCATTAATGCACTTGGAAGAGATACTTTAAGCAGAACAAGTTATGTAACCATAAATACTTCACAACCACCAACAGCATCAGGAGCATCTCGTTGTGGAACGGGAACAGTAACCCTTACTTCATCAGGAGCAAATACTTTGAATTGGTACGATGCCCTTACAGGTGGGAACTATGTTGGAACAGGTGCTTCTTGGACAACTCCAAGTCTCTCTGCAACCACTACTTATTATGTAGAAAATGTTATTTCTGAGCCTTCTCAGAATGTTGGTCCATCTATTGTCGGTACAACATTAAATACTACTGTCGCTACATATTTAACTTTTGATGTAGACAGAGAAATGACTTTGATTTCTGTTGATGCCAAAAGAAAAACCAATGGATCTGTTGTTATTGAGCTACAGGATAATACTGGCACAACGCTTGAAAGCACCACAGCTACAATTGCTACAAGTGCAACGACGGTGCCTTTGAACTGGACCATTCCTGCCGGAACGGGCTACAGACTCGTTACACCAGCTAATTCTCGCTTATTCTATATTAGTAGTGCTTCATATCCATATTCCATTGCAGGTCTTGTTAGTATTACCGGCAATAGCGCGGGGTCTGCTTTTTATACATCATATTTCAACTGGGTAGTACAGGGCGGTGGCTGCACCAGTAGTCGTGTACCTGCAACTGCAACAATCAATACTTCAGTTGCTCCTTCAGTATCAATAGCTGCTTCTTCAACAACAATTTGTTCTGGAGACAATGTCACTTTTACTCCAACACCAACCAATGGTGGTACACCAACATATCAATGGAAGGTGAACGGATCTAATGCAGGAACTGGATCAACATTCTCAAGCACTGGATTAAATGATGGCGATGTAGTTACTTGCGACATGACTTCAAGCGAATCATGCGCAGTTCCTGCAACAGTTTCTTCTTCAGGAATTACAATGATAGTAAATTCAGCGGTTACTCCTTCGGTTACGGTTGCTCCTTCTGCCACAACTATTTGTGCGGGAACTAACGTTACTTTTACTCCAACACCAACCAATGGTGGAACACCTTCTTATCAGTGGAAAGTGAACGGATCTAATGCAGGAACAGGATCAACATTTTCAAGCACCGGATTAAATGATGGCGATGTGGTTACTGTTGTCATGACTTCAACAGAATCTTGTGCTTCGCCAACGACTGCTACTTCTGCAGGGATAACCATGACTGTAAATTCTTCTGTTACTCCTTCGGTAGCTGTTTCTCCTACTGCTACATCAATATGTTCCGGAACCAATGTTATATTCACTGCCAGTCCAACCAATGGCGGCACACCATCATATCAATGGAAGGTGAACGGATCTAATGCAGGAACGGGTT
>JAFGWG010000238.1 GCA_016937255.1 Bacteroidales bacterium | reverse complement strand
TTTATTCCAGTTGCCCTGATAATCAGTCAGAATGTAGTACATATTATCGCTTCCGGTGCTATTGTTAACATAAAGCCCGCCACCGGGCAAATAGTGATGATATAAAGTAACACCAACATCGTGTTTCTCAACAATTTCAAAATCACTACCTATGAAATATTTTGTTTCAGCCAGATTGGTATTACCCGTATAATACTCTGTTTTTACACGCTGTTCATCAGGTCCGTATTGAATTTCCAAGATTTTCTGTTCTGAAGAATGAGTTATTTTCTCCACACTATTAAAGCAATTGTAATCAATAATTTGTAAATCCTCTGTTGGTAATTCAATTGGATCTTCAATTGAAGCCAATGCATGAGGTTTGCCCGGAATATCATATTGGTATTCACTACCTACACATGTTACGTCGCTTTTAGTCATAATATTTCCATTGGCATTATTATAACTCATTGTGATAGCAGGCTGGCCATTCACAGCCCATTCGGTTAATAGGCTATGATGTACATTATCATACGAAAAAGACTCAGTAAGGTTTTTGTTTAAGTCCTTTCGCCAAAGCAGATTCCCGGTATATTGATCAAACAGGGTTTCAAGGTGCTGAATATTACTTCCCCCTACAGTTGATCCGGTTTTAATTGCAATCGGTAATCCGTATTCATCATAAGTCATCGTTCCAAATAATTGCCCATCGGCAATTGTATAATCCAATAACTGTCCGCTTTCATTTGTACTGCCGGGTGCATAAATAATCTTATTATTTGCAACATTCATTACGGCAGTTAGAAAACCGTTGTTGTCATATTGATATTTAATGGTAAATCCATCAGGAAACGAATACTCTTCAAGCTCACCTTTTGATGTATAAGTATAATTATACACATAGGGCTGATTGACCATAATGGTTTTTTGCTGTACCCTTGAATATTCATCATAAGTGTATGAATATGATGAGTTTTTTAAGTTGTCATCAGTAAAAGATACAAAAGATAAAGCTCCACGGCTTCCCTGCTGTGCAGATATGTCATTGTAATTATATGTTGTTATTGTGCCGTCTGTCAGACATTCTTTTTCTACCAAACGGCCATTCTTATCATAGGTCATTTCAAAATGATTCCCTTTTGCATCTGTCTGTTCTTCAAGTTCTCCATAAGCATTATATACATAGGTGTTTGTCCCTGCATCAGGGTCAGAGAGGGTTTCCTGTCTGCCATATTCATCGTATGTAAACCCGGTTATACTTCCATCGGGAGCTGTTATTGATTTTATATTGCCATCACTGTAATAGTTATAAGAAATTGTGCCACCCGGATCAGTTGCAGATAGGATGTTCCCTGCCGCATCCTTAGTTTGGGATGTGCTAACCCCTGTATACAAATTTGTTGTAATTGTAGTGCGTCCCGGGTTAGAAACTGTCGGGTGAGTAGTAGTAATTACAACATCATTTGGTGTTTCAATACTACTTACACGTCCATATTCATCATAAATATACGATGTTGCATCAGTGCGAGACGGCACTCCGGCAACGATAAAGTGTGGTACGGATTCAACAATTAATTGCCCTTTATTATCATATCCCAGGGTAACCACAACTATGTTCCCTTCTTTATCAGGTTGGCTTGCATATATTTCCCTTCCCAGTCTATCATAACTAAGCATAGAAGTTGGAGCTGTATTGGATGTGATTTCAGAATAAAAACAATAGTGATTTCCAGGAGGTTGACTCCAGTTAAGTTCAGTATTCACCCAATTTCCTTCAGGAGAAATAGCTTTAACCAATTCTCCAAAAGCACCGTATTGATATCTTGTCGTCAAATCATTTGGATCGGTTTCTGAAATGATATTTCCAAAAGCACCATCATATGTGCTTGTACTTGAATATAATTCAGGGTCAATGGTTTTAGTTACAAACCTGAAATAATCGTCATATTCAAACGTGCTTGTTCTTACCGCAAGTCCAATTGAATAAACTGTTGCTGCTTCAGGCAGACCAAAATCATTAATTGAGTATGTAGTAGTCACTGCTTTTGGCATATTTGGAAAATCTACAGATAAATAAATATTGCCATTTGCATCATATTGAATATGTTTTGACCTTGTTATAGGTGTTTCACCCTGTATCTGCTCAGTTACATCAACGTCTTTAGGCTTTGCTAAACACCAGGATCCGTTTGAGACATAATTTTGATAATCTGTAGAAATAGTTTTATATGCTGTAATTGAGTTAGTATCGGAAAAAACACTTTGGTATTGGGAGGCAATATTGCCTATGTTTGACACATAATTTGTTATGAATTCTGTTTTAGTATTTGAAATATAGTCTTTTGATACTGAAAAAGAAGTATATGGTAAATATATTTTCGGACTAACATAATCATTAAACAATGCGTTAATAAAAGTAGTGTTAGACAAAATCACCTTATTGCCACTTTCCATTTTATATGTCTGGTTCAATACAGGTTGCATGAAGAAATGGCTGGTATTGATTTCATTTACCGAAAGTACAGCAACCGGAGAAATGCTGGATTGCCTAATTGTACCAGTGAATCCTAAAAAGCCCTTCCCTTCACGATGAATGACAGCTCCTTTATAAGAATAAGAAACGGTGTTGTAATCTGCACTGGTTGTTCCATCATCCGTTTCAACAGACTTAACAACGAAAATGGATGGATGCTGAAGATCCATACATCCATTTATATTTGTTGAACCTTTGGTATAAGTTGTGTTATCCGCAAGATTCGCATAATTGTATTTTGTCCTTACATTCAATCCATTTGCTGTAGAGATAAGTGTTCTATTGTTTTTACCTTCATTAATGATAATTCTGGAAAACTCACCGCCATATGTATTTGTTGGGTATAAGGCTTTATAGTATAGACCTATATCTTCATTCCCATCTCCATTAAAATCACATATTTGATATTGTGAGCTTTTTGTTTCAGCCAATGTAACCACAATATCATATGAATTTAAAATATTTATGTTTCCCGAAAAATCAAGCTCATTCATAGAATATATTCCATCACGCAATAAAAAGGTAAAGACTTTTTTCGAAAATGCAGTATTTGAAATATACCCAATATCATTTTTACCATCATTATTAAAATCACGAATAAAAATGGAAATATGGCTTTGTGTAGGATCAATTGTCAGGTATGATAAATTATATCCAGAATTTGAAAAATTAACTCCATTGAATAAATCCATAGACCATCCATTTTGGTCTTCCCATGTTAGTAAATCAATTTTCCCATCTCCATTAAAATCTCCGAAATATACGTCATGCCACCTACTAGGAAATCCTGCATCATAAATGGTTGACATTTCCCATGCTGTACCATTAAAAAAAGGCTTATATATTTGAAATGAATTGACCTCGTTTGGATCATCCCTTTGAGCAATTAACTCAGATTTACCGTCTCCGTCAATATCCAAAAAATTGAACTGTTGAGCTTCTGCGCCAGAAATTGGGGAAATCCCATTGTAATCCATAATATCTGTATAATTTACAGAAAAGTTTGAAATATTAACAGAAAGACTTGTTGCTCTAACACGAGTTAAATACCCATAGTCAGCAACTGTAATAATCTCATCCTGACCATTTCCATCTATATCCGCAGCAAATATTTCAATTGGCTTAGAAACCCCTGTAGCATACAAAGCTCTCGAATTCGATAACATGTATGAACCATTAGAATAAAGTCCAATTATATGACAGTTTGTAAATTCATTGGGATGGCCTTCATCATTTTCAATTAGTTGCACATCGGTAGCCCTGAAAATATCTGCCAATGCATCTACAATCCATTTTATACGGTCGTCGAGGTCATATCCGGCAATATACTGAAAGAGCTTGCGCAGAAATGGGTTAGTTTTCGGTATCAGTTCTGCTGCTTCCTGTCGGCTGAAATTGTCTAAAGACGGGTCATGCAATCGGGCTGCAAACATACCATAAGCAATGGTTTGGGCATAAATATCGGCAAATGCTTTCGGGTCAATATCATGTATCAGAACCTGACGAAATGCTTCGAGTTGATCACGCAAAGTAATGTTTGCATTATCTTCAACAGTGTTTACCTCTCTTTTTTCATCTGCATTCAGGGCATTTTCAATTACAGAGGCAAGCATACGGGCTTTCCCTGCCATCATCTTTGCCAGTTTTGATGATGAGCGTATGGTTTGCGTTACGTGGGTGCAAAATTCGTTAATGAAATCGCTGAAAGTAGAAAAGTTTTGCGGTAAATCATGCAGTTTCCCATCCACCAGCTCCGCAATTTTTACAGAACTGATGTATTCCCCCTCACGGTAGAGTCGAAACTCAATATAGTCGGTAATTACCAGATTGGGCAGCGAACTTTTGTATCGGGTAAACTGATCTTTGTATTCTTTGGCATCGAGGTTTTTGCCAATATCCTTTGCTTCAATGTAGCCAATGGGAATGCTTCTGCGTGTAATAATGTAGTCGGGCGCACCACAGGCAACCCGTGCCGGCTCATTGGTAACGGACACGCCGGACACCATGCTTTCAATTAGCTGCTGCAACGCCCCACGATAGGAATGCTCAGTTGCAAGTCCTGATTTGTGGAGTTTCGTAATGGTGGTTATGTAGTTGGGGATGGTCATGTGAGTAATTGTTAAGTGTTAAAATGCTTCTTGCAAAAGGAAATCAACATCATTTTTTTTTAATTGTATTTGATAAGATAGCTCTATAATTTGGATTATTGACGATAAACTCATAATGAGGATATTTTTTACCAATGTTTAGTCCACAGCAGTTCTTGAATTTTTTATTTGAACCACATGGGCAGAGATCATTTCTGTCAATATTTCCATAATCATTCTTGGTTACTACTTGTTGAGAAACTTCTAAGTCCCATTGTTCATAAGGATTATTAATTATGCTGAATAAATAATCTATATCATCATAATTATATTGGTCAATTTGTTCTCCTGTATTTTCATCAACTAAAAAAAAAACAGAAAATTTGTTTCCAGGGTTTTCAACTAATGAAACATTAAGTATTTCTGCATCAACTACTTCTCGGTAACACATTTCTCCATTATAAATTTCACCAACGATATGCTCACATAAATTTCTGATTTTTACAATTTTACCACATATGCTGCATTTCTCACTTTTATGCAGGATTTCAATGCTATTGAACAATTTATAAGGAAATATAACTTGCAGATTTAACACTGATTTTTCAATGTTCCATAGGTAGTATTCTTTTTCATTATACTGAAAGTGTCTTTTCAGGCTGTTAATTGTAATTTCAATTTGTTCCAACACGCACCACCCTTTATAATACTGTTTGTTTTTAAGAAGCGAGAAAGCTTTAACATATAGTTTATGAATTTCAAGTATCCTTTGATATACCCAAATTTGCTTGGCTTCTTCTTGTTGATCTTTTTCAACATATTTTTCTTTAATCAATTGAAGATTAGTATTTAACTCTTCAAGCGAATAGTTTTGAAGATTAATCTGGCTGAGTTTCTGTTCAATTTCAATGTTCTTCATACTCTTTCAAGGCTTTAAAAACTTCATCAATGTCAGATGCGGGACCTTCATAACTAATGTTTTTTGAATTTCCTACAGAATCTACAACAGTAACTGAAAATTCTATATTAGGAGGCTCAAGAAATTTTTTGTCAGTCAAATTGATAATAGTTGTTTGCTTTGAATTATCAACTATATTGATTTGAGGTTTTTTTTCATTTCCTTTTGTAATATTATTTGCAATATAACTTGATATAATCCCGATGAATAAAGGAATAGTAATAGTCATTATTATAAAATTGCCTAATCTTTTTGAATCACTAAAGAAGGCAAATTCTTGATATAATTCATCCGTTATGCAAATATCTATTGAATATTCACTTGGCAGATTTGATTTAAAATATTGAAGTATTTCAGATGTGCCTATTGGGAACATTAGCGGATTAGCAGAATCTCTTAATTTTTCAAAAGGGACAATCAATATTGATACTCCTGACAATTCATTTCTTAATTGTTCATTTACGAAATCTTTCTCAAGCCATGTGTTGAATGATTCTTTTGTTTCAGTAATTTTAATGCTCATTGTCTCTCAGTTTTTAGTATTACATTCTTTCACAGCAAATTTACATTTTAAATGAATGAAATGCAAGATGAAGTTTGCAAGTGATATTATTTCGGATTGCAATGATTTTGAACATTCGCAATGCTATTTTGAATAAAACCTCCAGTATTTTGAACAGAATTATCAATATTTTGAACATTTTCGACTGAATTTTGTACAGTATTAGAGTTTTTCTGCAAAAATTATGGAGAAAATTGATTGATAAGAAAAATTTGTAGCTTGCATGATAAACGAAATATCAATTATTCCTGTGACTATGGAGAATTTTGAAAACAAGTATATTCATTTAATAGCTGATCTTTTCAATCTATATAAAGGGAAGATGCAGAATCCAGAATTAAAGCAGGTACTTGAAAGATGTTGTGTTACATCACTTCCGGATTTGAATGCTGACACGCTAATTTGCGGGATAAATCCATCCTATAATAATAAATGTCCGGAAAACTTCAAGTTCAGTGATTTGAAAAATGCACCATATTTCAGCACACTTCATGATATTATCAGCGATTGTAAAAGCAAAGACAGTATCGAGTACATTGATTTATTCTGTTTTCGTCATACTGACCAAAAGATAATCTGGCAATTTACTGAAGACCCAATTGGATTAGAATTTATTGTCGAACATTTGAAGATTACACAACAAATTATTGAAGAGATGCACCCAAAAACCATTCTTGTTTTTAACAGAACTGCTGCAATTTTTTTCGGAGTAAATGCAAATCCTAATGCAGATGAGCCTGAAAAGCGGAATATTTGGATGGGATATAAATTCTCAGGCATAAATGCTGATAAATATTCAGAATTGAAAGATCTGCCCAATGTTGAAGTAAAAAAGATTGTT
>JAFGWG010000237.1 GCA_016937255.1 Bacteroidales bacterium | reverse complement strand
CCATGACGACCATATCTATATTTCAGTGTCTGGTCGACGATGGAGTGATGGCTTCATTTATCAAGTTTGTTAGTTTTTGGAATATCCGACACTAGGAGGTCCTGAGTTCGTCCGGGACCGTATGAAGAGTGGCAGACAAAACTTTCAGGCTATTCTTCGAAAAGCGGATAAGCATCAATTAATTCTTCAAAATGAACAATTGAAATTACTCGCTCGGTACAGGCACCCCATACTTGGTTACTGGTTGCTCAATATCTCTATCAGGTGGTGGACCATACTTTGTTTGGTGAGTAGATTTACAAGCACTTATGCCGATTATTGTTAATAATGCAGTTATAATTGCCAAATATGCCGGAGAAATAATTCTTTTTCTCATTTTAAATAATTTTATAAGCAAATATAAGTAAAAAGAAAACTATAAACCAATTGTTTTGCAAACATGTTTTACCGTAATATTAGTCACTCGCAGAAAGCAGCGTCATGGAATAAGATACAAAAATCAATTACCGCGCTCCATTATCCCAAGGCATTCCCAAGCCAGATAAAGACCAATACACAATAGTATAATGAAAAACGGAAGCGTAATCATTAATGATGTATTGATGTCTCTTACGATATATGCTTTCTGCGGATCTGATTTTTTATAATAAACATCTACTTCTGCGCCTTCAAGCCTTTTGTTAAAAATAGTGCCTGTGCCAGATTTAATACTGTAGGTTCGCCCGTTATCAGCTGTATAGTGGACTTCAAGATAAGAAGCTGTTAATTCATCATCCTCTTCCTCTTTATAAACCCTCTCAACTATACCCTTTACCTTGATTCCTCTTGCTTTTATAATCTGCGTCTTAATCATCAAGGTAAGTTTCTCAATAACCATATACAGGCTGAAAAATGCTAAAATTAAACCGGGAATCAATACTGTTTTTGGATCCATGATTCTAATATTCAGTTTTATACCTTAATTTTAAAGTAAAAATATGCTTTTTTTCGAGAATCATAAATCTAATACGAATAGTTTTAGAAAAATCTATTTTAGAAAAACAACTTGACAATTAATATAATCCCAAAAACAACGAGAATTATGCCGACTATTCTGTTGATAGTGAGTTGAATGCGTGGTTTAAGATATTTTTTAATTTTATATCCGACAAAAGATTTTAATGTGTCGGTTGCAAAGACAGTAAATATAACACCTGAGAAGAAATAAATGGCATATTGATCCATTTTGCCATAATCGGCAGATTGTGAGACATAAGTCATTACTGCTATCCAGAAAATATATACAAACGGGTTGGCGATATTTAAAAAGAAACCTTTAGCCAGATTGGTGAAAATATTTGATTTTCTTATACGTCTTTTTGCTTTAGTTGAATGTCGTTTAACGATATCGGGTTTTTTGTAAAATGTATACACACCGAATAAGATCAATACAATGCCTCCGGCAATACCTGCGTAAATCTTCACCATTTCATTTTCAACAACCCTGGAAAGACCAAAATAGGTAATAACAATAACGGTAATATCACTGAGTGAAACACCAATGGCAATTTGGAATGCCGATTTGAAGCCTTTATCAATTGATGCCTGAATAATAGTAAAAAACGCCGGTCCAAGTGTGATGGCCAGTGTAATTCCCCATATCATTCCTTCAAACAGTACCCCGATCATAATGTGCTATTGTTCTTTTTGTGATGATTTTAGGAATTCAAGCCAATCGGGAAGATGTTGTTTCATTACCCTTGGAAATTTGATTTGAGCGCCAACTTTTCCTTTGCTTTTTAAGTAATCATAGAATGTGTCTACAGGCATCACTTCAGCTTCCACTTTACGAATGGCGGCAATTCGCTCTACCCTGTAATCATCATTCAGTTTCATAAGATAGCGGTCAATTTCTTTAGCAATATGCTGAGGATCAATATTATCGCTTGAGCCAATCCACCATTTATGTCTGAACATATTATCATATGGAAGACCGGCCACTGTAAATTCAGGAATAGAAACATTATGCTCTTGCTCGTACATTTCAATGGCGCGATTCATGTTTTCCTGCGATAAATGCTCGCCACAAATACTAAGATAATGTTTTGTCCTTCCAACAATAAGAATTTCAGGAGGATTTAAGCTGGTGAAACGCACTACATCGCCAATTAAATATCTCCAGGCTCCGGCATTGGTGCTAATAAGAAGCGCATATTCTTTATTGATATCAACCTGATCTAAGGTAAGACATTCAGCATCAGGCTTCAAATTTCCTTCAAAGTCGAAATTGTCGTCATTGAATGGAACAAATTCGTAGAAAATTCCATTATCACAAACCAAAGACATTGATGTAGTGCCAGGTCGGTTTTGATAAGCAATGAAACCTTCTGAAGCCAGATAGGTCTCCATGTAAATCATGTCTTTACCAATGAGCTTCTCAAAACTGTTAATATAGGGTGAAAAACTTACTCCACCATGAGTAAATATAAGTAGATTTGGCCAAATTTCATGAATATTCTCCAGCTCATATTTATCAATGATTTTCTTTAGTAGAATCTGAAACCATGCAGGAACACCTACAATGGCTCCAATATCCCATTCGGGTGCTTTTTTAATAATTTCTTCCAGTTTGGTCTCCCAGTCGCGCTCTTTACTAATGCGCTTGCCGGGTTTATAATGATGTTGAAACCAAAAAGGAATATTTCCGGTAGTAATTCCACTTAAATCACCCTCATAATAGGTGCCGTTATAGTTTAGGTGCGTCGAGCCTCCCAACATTAAAATTCCACGCTTGAAAAAGTCTTTGGGAATATCGTACCGAGAAAGCGAAACCAATTGACGTACACTTATCTTTTTAATGGCACGAATCATATCCGTCGTAACCGGAATATACTTGCTCGAAGCCTCGCTGGTGCCGGAACTTAATGCGAAATATTTTACACGACCGGGCCAAGTTACATAGGCTTCGCCACTTAATGCACGATACCACCAATCGTTATGCATTTTATTATAATCGTGCAGTGGTACAGCTTTTTTGAAATCGGCAATGGTGTTTTTCGATTTTAAAAATTCAGAAAAACCATAATGCTCGCCAAAGGAAGTGAGTTGTGCCTTGCGAATTAGCCTTTTTAATACTTTTTCCTGAGCAATAATAGGATTAATAGGCCTGTTTTCAGCAGGCATCTTACTTCTGAGTTCAATTGCGCTTTTAATTAAAGATCCAATAATCGGCATGGCTTCATATTTTCAACAAAAATACTTTTTTTTATCGACTATTCTTGCCCAATATTAGCAATGCCTTCCTTAAGGCGAATCAAAGATTCTTCTTTGCCAAGAATCTCAAGAATATCAAATAAATGCGGACCACTGGAAGCGCCAACTAAGAGTATGCGAATGCCATTGAAAATCTTTCCTCCGGGCATTTCGTGTTTTTCAATTTGCTCCTTAACGATGTTTTCAAGAATATCGGCTTTCCATTCTTCGCATTTTTCAAATTCTTCTGCAATAAGACCAATATTTGTAACACTGTTTTCTCTCCAATGTTTTTTAACCGCAACCTCATCATACGATTCCGGTCTTTTGAAAAAGTATAGGCCATGAGGAATGAAATCTTCTACAAAATCTGCACGATCTTTTATGGCTTTTATGACTTTTTCAATATAATCATCGCAGACCTCTTCGATATTTTCTTTTTTAAGCAATTCTTTGAATGCCGAAACCAGTTTTTCCATTGGATATTTTTGCAAATACTCATGGTTAAACCACTTGGCTTTATCGGCATCGAAACGAGCGCCGCTCTTGCTTACGCGATCAAGGCTAAAAGCTTCAGTCATTTCGTCCATGCTCATAATCTCTCGCTCATCGCCGGGATTCCAGCCTAAAAAGGCCAGCATATTGATAAATGCTTCAGGAAAATATCCGCTTTCTTTATATCCGCTAGAAATTTCATTGGTTTGTGGATCCGTCCATTCCATTGGGAATACCGGAAATCCAAGTCGGTCGCCATCGCGTTTACTTAGTTTTCCTTTTCCATCGGGTTTCAGAAGCAATGGTAAATGCGCAAATTCAGGAGCATCCCAGCCCAGATAACGATACAGTAAAATATGGAGTGGGGCAGAGGGCAGCCATTCTTCGCCGCGAATCACATGGGTGATTTCCATCAAATGATCATCTACAATATTGGCAAGGTGATACGTAGGCATACCATCGCTTTTAAAGATGATTTTATCATCCATATTCGAGCTGTGTACTTTTACCTCGCCACGAATAATATCGGTAAAAACAATTTCTTCGTCTTCGGGAACCAGTAGGCGAATGGTAAAGTTCTCGCCTGCGGCAATCTTCTTTTCTACCTCTTCTTTGGAAAGGGTAAGCGAATTATTCAGGTCTTTTCTGTGCTTTGAATCATACTGAAATTTATGTCCTTCAGCTTCTTCTTTTTCACGAAGCGCTTTCAATTCTTCAGCAGTATCGAAAGCATAATACGCATAACCATCTTCAATAAGCTGATCAGCATATTGGCGATAGAGTTCTTTGCGCTCGCTTTGTCGGTAGGGACCAAATTCGCCACCAATATTAGGACCTTCGTCAAAGTGAATGCCCGACCATTTAAGGCTTTCCTGAATATATTTTTCAGCACCTTCTACAAAACGTGTTTGGTCGGTATCTTCAATTCTGAGAATAAGCTTTCCGCCTTGTTTTTTAGCAAAAAAGTAATTGTAAAGCGCAGTTCTTACTCCGCCAATATGTAATGGTCCTGTTGGACTTGGTGCAAATCTTACTCTAACCATGGTGTTTTATTTGGGGCAAAAGTACAAATTTGGAGGGAAACAAAAGGGTCTCTTCTTCGAGAATCATAAATAAATGCATTGATTGTTATGGGTATGCATTGACTATTAATCATGTAAAAATTGGAAAGTTGATGAAATGGAGCATCTGTTTATAAACCATGTCTTTTTAAAAATCTTCCAGGCCATCATATACTTTATACAGAATATCGTCAATATGAGCTCTGGAGCCAAAGCCGCACACATTACTATCATTTGCTTTAGCATGAACCCTTTTTTCATTGAAAGTAAAATTAATAATGCATTTTTCATCATCGGAACCTTCGCTTACATAAATATATGATTCGCCTTTTTTTACGGCTACTCCTTCAGCACCGGCCCAATGTGCAGTTGGCCCGAAAATCATTTCAATTTTAAACTTCAAATGATTATTGTCTATCTCCTCAAACCTTGCAATCCCTCCACTGTGTATTAAATCCGGGGGATAAGAGTCGTCGGGCACCAGTAAATCAGACAATGAGTAATATGATATTTTATAGGTGCCCGTAATTGAATCAGACGAGAAGCGGGTTGCAAATTCTTCATCGGCTACATGAAAATCGTTTTCATTTCCCCTAGTGATTTTAAGCTCAACGTCGAAATGCTTATCGTTTCCGTACCATTTTCCGGTAAAAGTATTTTCTGTTCTTTCAAGATAAAATGTACCGGTTTTGGTGTCATTATAGAATTCATCAATGATGACAATTTTGTCGTAGATATTACCTTCCACACTTAAATAGCTCTCCTGGCTCAGATACCTGTATTTTCCGGTGAATTCTCCTGTTAAAAAATCTATGGGTTCGAGAATCATCTCAATTTCATACCCGCCAATATTCCCTTTTAGCTCTGGACCTTCGTCGGCAAATACAAAGCCGGAACTTATAATACTGATAAGAATGGTGAAAAGCAGATTTTTCATTTGTAAAACCCTCGTGTGTTTTTTTGATTTATACGATAGAATTTACATTGCTTTGGTTTTGTATTTCAATGTTTTGCATAAAAGTAAACATTTTTGGCTAATGAATATAAAGAAATTTACACCGCCTGATATTTGTCATTATCGCTTGTTAACAGCTATTTCTGTCCGTATCTTTGATATGCAAAAATCTAAATATTTTAGATTTTCAAAAATAAACTAATGACAACCCGGATATACATATTGCTCATGATTGCGATGTCTTTAGGCATCAGTTCCTGCCATGGGCAAAGTCCGGAAAACAAAGACTTTGACAAGATGAAAGAGATGAAAACCGATACTGCCACCTTTGCCGCAGGTTGTTTCTGGTGTGTGGAAGAACAGTTTCGCCAGTTAAAAGGGGTTGTAGAAGTGATTTCGGGTTATACCGGAGGCACGTTTGAAAATCCGAGTTACAACGATGTGGTTTCGGGCGAAACCGGTCATGCAGAAGCCATTAACGTGATTTACAACCCCAATGAGGTTACGTACGATTTTCTGCTGTCTGCTTTTTTTCAGGCCCATGATCCGACTCAGCTAAACAGGCAGGGAGCCGATATTGGAACGCAGTATCGTTCGGCTATTTTTTACCACAATGTGGAGCAGAAAGAATTGGCCGAATACTATATTTTTAAGCTGAATGAGGAAAAGGCTTACCCCGGCACTATTGTAACAGAAATATCGCCTTTTTCTGTGTTTTATAAAGCTGAAAATTACCATCAGGATTATTATGAAAAAAATCCCTATCAGGGCTATTGTCAGATAGTGATAAAGCCGAAACTTGAAAAATTCAGGGCGGTTTTTAAAGACCATTTAAAGGAGTAATGAAATATGAAAACAATATTGGTGCTGCTGACTGTAATTGTATTTACATCATGCGGCCGATCTCAGGAAAACAAAAATGAAATGACGTCTGAAAATCCATATTATTCGAGAACCGATACCTCAAAGCTTGCTGTCAGCAATGAAGAGTGGAAAAAGATTTTGCCCGCCGATTTGTATCATGTGGCTCGTGAGGCAGGTACAGAGCGTGCTTTTACCGGTGAGTATTACAAACACGATGCAAAAGGCACCTATTATTGTGCGGTTTGCGGCAATAAACTTTTTCGTTCCGATGCAAAATTTGCAAGCTCATGCGGCTGGCCCAGTTTTTTTGAAACCGATAGAAAGGGAAGCGTAATTTATTTGGATGATTATTCGCACAGAATGATACGCACTGAAGTGAAATGCGGGCGATGCGACTCACACCTCGGGCATGTTTTCGATGATGGACCGCCGCCGACGCACAAACGGTATTGTATGAATTCGGTTTCTTTGGATTTTGAAGTGGATGAATAGGGGATTAGAGGTTTTATATAGTTTTTTTGCTACTCCCTCAAAAACCGCCCAACAAAAACAGCTTCATTGCTTTGTGCCCTTAAAATATACAAGCCACTCTTCAATTCTGATACCGAAATCTGGCTTTCGCCTCTGCCAAGCTCTTTTTGCAAAACCAGTTTACCGCTAATATCATAAACTTGTACCTGATATTCATTTTCCTGTTCAAATACTAAATTTAGTATATTATTTGCAGGGTTTGG
>JAFGWG010000236.1 GCA_016937255.1 Bacteroidales bacterium | reverse complement strand
GCAGGTCTCGGGCGACACCGGTGCCTGGCTGCGCGAGGCTATGGGTGCCCTGGTTCTCTGCGGAGTACCGGATGAAAAGTACTGGCCTTACAAAGTCAAGGACTTTGACAAAGAACCGTCCGGGTTTGTCTATGCGCTGGCTGAAAACTATTCGACAGTTAAATATTTCTGTCACGACCCTCAGGGCTCAGAAATACAGGCTGCTGATGTGCTGGCCTCAGTCAAAAGCTACCTTACGGCTGGGATACCCTCCATGTGCGGCTTCTGGGGGTTCGAGTCATTCGAAGAGTCGGCAGCGCCAGGTGATATATCTTATCCGTGCAAGGGCGAGAAAGCACAATGGGGCCATGCAGTCATGGCTGTCGGATATGACGACGAACATAAGGTCGCCAATCTGAAATGCAACACTTCAACCCAAGGGGCTCTCCTCATCCGCAATTCCTGGGGCAAAACCTGGGGTGACAACGGATACGGCTGGCTGCCTTATGACTACGTCCTTAATGGTCTCGCCCTCGACTTCTGGTCACTGATAGACATGAAGTGGATTGATACCGGCAATTTTGGACTCTAGGCAAGCTTTGCCTCGCGCTTAAACATCTGGTCCTGTGAGTTCGTCATCAGGCATTTCAGAAGGTATGACAGCGCGGCGCTCACTCCCGCAATCAGAACAGGCTTCATGGTGACCCATGTGAAAACAGCCCCGGCGTCAAGAATATTGATAACCCCGGTGAGAACAGCCGTCAGAAAAGCAATCAGCAATCCGCGAAGGAAATCTTTGAGGTCTAGGGTTAAGAACTTTGATTTCATGGTATTACTATTAAAATCTATTTTTCACCTTTATAAAGTTACCAATCTTGGAAGTGATTATCAACTGGGATGCCCTATTGATAGAAAAATATTCTCTCCTTTTCCTAATCAAGTTTGATTTAGTTTATGCCCTATATACAATACTTTAAAGATTTTTTCACCAAGGGGCATAAACGAACCATTGCTGCCAAAAAGAATATTGCAGCCTCAATTGTGATTAAGGGTATCAATATTGGAATTGGCCTTGCTATTGTTCCACTCACAATCAGTTACATTGATCCTACAAAATATGGAATTTGGATCACCCTCAGTTCTCTGGTTGCTTGGTTTGGATTCTTTGATATTGGGTTGGGGCATGGATTAAGAAACCGTTTTGCGGAGGCACTGGCTAAGGAGGACCACAATCTGGCTAAAGTATATGTTAGCACTACGTATGCAATTTTATCTGTTGTAATTTTTGTGGTCATTACACTCTTCCTGCTGGTAAACCAATTTATAAATTGGAATGCAATATTAAATGCTGAAACTAATATTGTTTCAGGTGCAGAATTGAGCAAGCTTGCGGCGGTGGTTTTTGTTCTTTTCTGTTTAAGCTTTATTCTGAAACTTATAACAACCATCCTGACTGCAGATCAAAAGCCGGCTTTAGCATCAGTATTTGATATGTTAGGGCGACTATTTGCTTTGATTATCATTTATATCCTGACGAAGACTACCAATGGCTCGCTTTTAATGCTTGGAATTGTTTACAGTTCCATGCCAGTAGTTGTTTTAACTGCATCAAGTCTTTGGTTTTTTAATGGACGGTATAAAAAATACAAACCGACATTTAAGAATATCGATTTTAAACAGGCGTCGCAGCTCCTTAATTTAGGGATTAAATTTTTCATTATTCAAATTACAGGTGTTATATTTTACCAGACCAATGCCATCATCATTGCTCAAATGTTTGGTCCGGCTGAAGTAACTGTCTACAGTGTGACCTTTCAATATTTCAGTGTATTTACCAGTGTTTTTTCAATTTTGCTTACACCATACTGGAGCGCATTTACCGAAGCCTACGCAAAAAAAGATTTTGAGTGGATTAAAAATCATGTCGCAAAACTGAAAAAAATATCCTTTGTAATGATTTTTCTCGTCTTATTGGCATTAGTCGCTATTCAATTTATTTTTGAATTATGGGTAGGGAATAAGGTTAAGGTTAACTTTGGATTATCCCTCACAATTGCTTTGTATGTCATACTCACGACCATCAATAGTGTTAATTGTCAATTTATGAACGGAGTAAGCAAAATTAAGCTCCAATTGATGATTGCAATTGGCTATTCAATAATACACATTCCTCTTTCAATCTTTTTATGCCGGGAATTTGGTATAAAAGGTGTTATGATCTCTGCCTCCTTAATTGTATTCTCATCTCTAATATTATACGAAATTCAATATAAAAAGATAGTGGCCCAGAAAGCAAAAGGAATTTGGGATACCTGATTAAAATTAATACGCAATGGATAGACTTGTTTCCCCATTAACATTACAGGATAATGTTACACTAATAAAAAATATCCCCACTAAAACAATTATTAAAGTATACAAAAGATACAATATTGATGTAAGCAAATATTTTTTGGGAAGGGAATACGTGTCAATATACAGGTGTAATGAAACAAATTATCACTTTTATTATCCTTTCAATGTCACTGGTGATAGTAGATTCTATGAGCATTTTCAACAGTTTAGTTGGTACTATATGCCATGGAAATGGGAACATGAGGTGGCAGTGAGATATATTAAATCAGGTGATAAGATTATGGAAGTAGGTTGTGCCCATGGAGAATTTCTGAAACAAATAAATGAACTGTATGATTTGGCATTATCAATAGGGCTGGAGTTAAATCAGACTGCAAAAGAAAATCACACAAAAATTGAAATATTAAATGAAACAATTCAATCCTATTCAAATGAACATGTAGGTGAATTTGATGTAGTATGCTCTTTTCAGGTCTTGGAGCATATCACAGAACCCCGTTCTTTTATTTCTTCATCATTAGATTGTTTAAAACCGGGAGGTAAATTAATTGTAAGTGTGCCCAACAATGATTCATATTTGAAAAACCTGGGAGGATGTCTTAATATGCCACCGCATCATGTAGGGTTATGGAACGAAACCTCACTGAAAAGCATTTCTAAGCTATTTCCCGTAAAGGTCAATGACATCCATTTTGAACCCTTACAACCGTATCATATTGGAGACTTTTTTCAATCAAAGCATTACTCAAGTTATCCTTCAATTTTGGGGAAAGTTATCAGGAAATTACATAAAATAACTGGAGTTTACGCAAAAAGACAAAAGATCATTTTGAGAGATTTACAAAAAACTCCAGGTCACACCATATTAGTTGTATTTGAAAAGATTTAGTGCTTATGAAAATTCTCTGGTTCACAAGCACTCCATCTATGTACGAACAATCCATGCACTTTTATCATGGAGGTGGGTGGATTGATTCACTCGAAACGATTCTACGCCAAAAGAAAGGAATCGAATTGGCAGTATCATTTTTTCATAAAACAGATAATGGTAAAGTGGATAGAGACGGTAAACTATATTACCCGATCAAGAGAAGGTCTGCTGCCTCAAATCCAATCCGTTGGTTAATCAATAATCATTTGGGTAAAAGTGAGAACGAAACCCTCTTTCTGCCCAAACTATTAAATGTAATCATTCAATTTAAACCCGATATTATACACATCTTTGGAACAGAGAATATTTTTGCATCGATTCAAGCGTATACAGCGACCCCGGTGGTTATTCATTTGCAGGGAATTCTTAACCCATACCAGAACGCTTATTTCCCGCCATTTACTAACAAGAAGCTATTTTCAGGATTAAGGTATTTTAGAAATATTCTTCTGGGCACAGCGATTAAGAATAGGTACAAACTTTTTCAATCAATGGCAGAGCGTGAGAAAATCTATTTTTTACAGGCAAAATACCTAATGGGCCGTACAGCTTGGGACAGGGATGTTAGCTCATTAATGGCGCCTGGAGCGGAATATTTTCATATAAACGAAGTTCTACGTCCCCAGTTTTATACTCAGAAGAAAGAAATCTACCAAAAGGGCAAGCCCATTAAAATCGTTTCAACATTATCGGAAACCATTTATAAGGGAATTGATGTGGTATTGAAAGCAGCATGTTTGCTAAAAAATTACCCTGATATCGATTTTGAATGGCAAATCGTGGGTATTGACAAAAATTCACCACTTCTAAGGTGTTTTGAAAGAGAATTCAAAATAGTACATACTTCCTGCAGTATTGTTTGCCTTGGCAAGCAATCGCCCGAGGAACTGACAAATCTGTTGCTTTCGGCTGATCTGTTTGTTCATCCCTCATATATTGATAATAGCCCCAACAGCGTTTGCGAAGCACAGATATTAGGGTTGCCAGTGATTGCATGTAATGTTGGCGGGTTGTCAACGCTAATCGAAAATAATCACACCGGACTACTTATTCCATCCAATGGTATTTATGAATTGACACATATTATTGTGGATTACAATCAATCCCCAGACAAATACTATAACTATGGGAAAGCGGCACACGAGAAAGCTTTGTATAGGCACGACAAGAACGCGATCTTGGGGAAGCTTATTGAAACGTATCATCAAATTCTGAAATAAAATGCAAAGAGCTGCAATTTATTTAATGAAGGGGATAAAGGTTCTCAAAAACAAAATTCAAAGGCCAATCGACAAGGTTATAACCTTAATTATATTTTATGCAAATGGCGTGAAACATAGTTCATTTATCAGTCTTGGAATTCCAAGAATTAATGTCAGTTTAACCGGGGAATGCACCATAGATAAGCATTTCAGGATGAACAACAGGGAAATGTCAAATCCAATCGGCAGGGCACACCGTTGCTTGTTAATTGTTGGAGCCAAAGGTAGACTGATAATTGGAAATCATGTTGGAATCAGTAGTGTAACTATTATCTGCCAAAACCGGATTGAAATAGGAGACTATGTAAAAATAGGAGGTAATGTTGTAATATACGATACGGACTTTCACAGCCTTAATCCAATTGCCAGACAAAACTCCTCCACCGATATTGCTAAAACTTCTCCGGTCATTTTAAAGAAAAATGCCTTTGTGGGAGCACATTCAACAATTTTGAAAGGAGTAACTATAGGAGAGAACTCCATAATTGGAGCAGGGTCAGTAGTCACAAAAAGCATTCCAGACAACGAGATTTGGGGTGGGAATCCCGCGAGATTCTTAAAATCAGTACAGTAATTTCATATGAGGCTGACTAAAAACAAGTTCTTTTGGGCACTGTACCTTTTTTTGGTATATGAACTTGTTATGATTGTTTTCAGATTAAGCGGATTCTCCTTAGAAAAACTATTTCTTACTTCTTTTCTTTGGATTATTGTATTATTAGAGTTTATAACTCTTTTTACAAAGTTTACCGAAATAAAGCAATCCCTTCAACGCACTGCATTCAATGCTTTTTTTCTCCTAATATTATGGAATTTATTCGGGATAGCAAGAAGCATAATTGCTGGCACTGAAAAGATATATACTCTATTTGGCAACATTAATACCACGTTAATGTTGTTAATCCCACTTTCATTGGTTTTCGCTCTTGACATAAAAAGCATCCACGTAATTAGTAGATACCTTTTCAGAATTTTGGCGATTGGAGCAATAATTTCAGTTCTTATTATCACTAAATCTGATTTCTTTGTCATTGATCAAAGCATAATGAATTTTCTTGTTTTGGCGATTCTATTAATGCTGCTTCTATATTATTACTCCTATTGGATTAAAATATATATAATAATAATTACCTTTTTGGTTTTTATAGATGCATGGTTTTTGGAATCACGTGCAATGATGATCAGGATTCCCTTATTTCTGATTTGTTTGACTGCAATAATTATATATAGAAAACTAAAAAGCCGTAGTGTATTATTCCTCAGTTTTGTCGTTGTGTTTTTGCCGTTTATTTGGTTTTACACTAGCATTAATGACAATCAAAGCTTATTTGCCAGATACTCGGAAGAAGTATTTAATACACAAGACAATAGAACCTTTCTATACACGGAAGTATTCGATGATCTTTTAAAAACTAAAACAATAATTCAGGGGAAAGGTGCCAGTGGCACATACTATAGTCCGACCATGCGCATCGCAAAGGTTGATTCAAAAAACCGCCCGAACGTTGAAGTAGGAATATTGGCAATTCTTCTTAAAGGTGGAATAATTGCAGTATTTTTGACTTCCATCTTGATTATTTATGCTATTTATTTGGCGTTTTTCAAAACAAACAACATTTACACCATTGCAATTGGATACTTACTACTAATTCATTTTGTTATTTTATTTGTTGAAAACCTCGTACAATTTAACACCTATAATTTCCTTATATGGTACTTTATTGGTATATGTCTGAACGGACAAGTCCGGGAGATGACCGATCAGGAAATATTTAATCTTGTCAAATATGGTGAACCGGCCTAAAATCTCTATTGTCACACCCTCTTATAATTCAGGCCTTTATATTGAAGAGGCTATTCAGTCAGTTTTAGCTCAAGAATACAAAAACTTCGAGCACATTATCATTGATGGAGGCTCAACTGATAATACTTTAGACATTCTTATAAAATACCCTCATCTGATATGGGTTTCCGAATCCGACGAAGGCCAGAGCGATGCCATTAATAAAGGATTCAAACTAGCCATAGGGGAAATTATTGGCTGGCTTAACTCTGATGACTTTTATCTGCCCGGTACATTTGAGGTTGTGGTGCATGAGTTAAATAATCACATAGTGGATGCAATATATGGAAATTACAGAGATATTGACTCGTGTGGTAATATTACAAAAGAGTACATTACTCAAAATAGCAGTAAATGGATGTCACACTACATTTGTTATATACCATCTACTACATTTTTTTTCAAAAGGATAATTATTGATCAAGGTATTCTTATCGATAAAGATTTTCATATTACTATGGATAAAGAGTTTTTTGCTCATATTTTTCATGCAGGATATAATATACAAAAAGTCAACACTTTTTTAGCCCATTTCCGCTGGCATGATGGGAACAAGTCTAAACCTTCAAAAGAGATTTTAAACATAAGATATATTGAAGGAATTAAGATTGCAAACCGTTACGGTAGAATTCGATTTTCTAAAAATCTTGTTGGAGTATTTTTGTATAGATCGATAATGATATTGTGTGCAGTAGAAAGAGCATTTTCAAGATATTTCGGGATAGGGATTTACAAGGTATCATTATGAGCGAAAAAAAGACAATATTTTTTTTTCACCCTTCCTCCGATTTATATGGAGCAGATAGAATATTGATTTATGCAATGAAGAACCTTACTTATCATAACTGCTTTTTAATTCTGAGAATTGAGGGACCTCTAATTGATTTTGTAAAAAAAGAACTTCCCGGGTTGAAAATATTACTAATTCCATCCCTACCTATCATTGCAAAAGTGTTTTTCAATCCATTGGGTATTGTAAGGTTTTTTAGAAATTTGGCTTTATTTAGGCGACAGCTTAGAAGGGTAGCACATACAAGGCCAGATATCATTTATCTAAATACACTGGCAACTGTGCCAATATTGATGCTTTATCGAAAAGTTAAAAAGATTGTGCATGTACATGAAATACTGCAAAATAATAATATTTTCAACTTACTGATCAATCGGTTTTCACTTCATTATGCGGATTGTCTGATTTGTGTTTCTGAAGCAGTTAAGAATAATCTTAAGAAAGCCCTGCCAGGTTATGGACCCAAATTACATGTTGTTAATAATGGACTATCATTCAATCTGACAGAAGAGTATGCACCAATTAAACATGACAAAAATAAAGTAAACGTTGCATTGATAGGAAGGATAAAACCTTCGCATAAAGGTCAATTATTCTTGCTGGAAGCCATTTCCAAAATGGACAAATCAGTTAAGGTTTTATCGCATTTTTATTTAGTTGGTAGTGTGGTTAAGGGGCAAGAATATATGCAATCAAAGGTAGAAGACTCAATTTCTAAGTTTGGTATGTCAAATTGTGTCGAAATTATTCCATTCGTAAAAGAAATTTCTTCTGTATATAAAGCGATGGATATAATTGTTGTTCCATCACTTTGTGAAGATCCGTTCCCAACCACTATTCTTGAAGGTATGTTTTGGAGTAAGCCCATTGTTGCAACTAGGGTGGGTGGTGTACCGGAGATGATCGAAAATCAAGCTACCGGTTATATTATTGAAAAGAATAACGCCCAAATGTTGTGCGAAAAACTTACTTTTCTTATCCAATCACCCGAATTAAGGGTAAAGATGGGAAATGAAGGAAGAAAAAGATTTGAAGCATTTTTTACCGAGGAGTCATTTAGCATGAGGTTTCTTTCCCTATTAAAGTCCGAAGGGATTATCGTATAAGTAATATTATCCATGAACACAAAAGAATTACTTGAAAAGGTTTTTGAAGTACTCAATAAGAGTGGCTTGGATTATGTTGTACAGAACAAATACGAAATGATGCCGGAAAAGATTCCGTCAGATATTGATATGTTTTATAGGAATGCTGATGAAAAACGGCTGGACGAGATCGTAAAAGAAGTGGCGCGCGCAACTGAGATGATAATTGTACAGAAAATTGCCAATGGCAGTAGGCAATTTGCATATATGCTATCATTTCCTGCACCCTCAACATTTTTCTTTTTCCAATTGGATTTCTATTCAGTATTAACCGTTAAGCGAACATTTAAACAATTGTATGACCCGGCGGAAATGCTGGACCGCAAGCGCTTCTATAAATGCTTTCATGTGCCCGCCCCATTCGATGAGTTTTATTACATGATAATTAGAAGAACTTTAAAGAAAGATTTATCAGATGAGCATTTAATAATAATAAGAGAAAAGTTCTTTGTCAATGAAGAAGATCATCTTACAAAATTATCATCGTTATTTGAAAATAAATTACTACGCATAGTGCTTCAAATGATAAATGAAAACGACAAATCCCTTTTTTATGAAAATTATAATATGTTTTATGCACATTTGATTAAATGTGCAAAAAGGAATCGAAATATTATTAAATGGGTTAAACATCTTTGGTTTATTTTTGATAACATAATCCCTCAGCGGATAATTCATAAATGCGGTATGTCAGCAGTATTTTTATCACCCGATGGAGGAGGAAAAAGCACCCTAATTAAAAACATCCAAGAAACATGTGGTGGCTCATTTCATGGCACTGAAGTAAAATATTTCCGTCCTCGTCTTTTAAGAAACGCCGGGCATTATAAAATTAAAAACCAGACCGCAGAATCTGATGATAATCCTGATCCGCATGGTAGGCCTATAAATGGTATAATAAAATCACTTTATAGGTATTTTTTCTACAATGTCGATTTTATTCTAGGGACATGGTTTAGGGTAATTCCTATGAAAATACAACGCAAACTCATTATTTTTGATCGCTATTATTATGATTACTATGTGGATATGAAAAGATACCAGTATAATCTGCCCGACTGGTTCCCCCGGCTTTTTTCATTTATGATTCCAAAACCTGATTTAGTTTTTATCCTTGATGCCCCGGCTGATATTTTGTATGAACGGAAAAAGGAGTTGTCATTGGCAGAAATCGAGAGGCAGCGAAATAAATATCTAAACCTCGCCTTAAATCTTAAAAATGCCCACATAATAAACAGTCATCAGACACTTGAGAAAGTAACAGAAGATGTTACACGTATAATACTCTCAAACAAAGCTGAGCAAACAAGAAAAATTCTGTATTGAGTATAATGTCAAATTGTCGTCGAACCATACTCGTTTCTGCTTATGCATGCGAACCTGGCCTGGGTTCGGAGATAGGTGTAGGTTGGCATTGGGTGCTGGAAATGTCAAAGTATTTCGATCTTTGGGTTCTGACGCGGAAGAGTAATCAGGAGAATATTGAAAGATGGATAAAGACACACCCAACAGATCATAAGATTCAATTCATCTATTATGATCTGCCCAGAAAATTGCGCTTTTGGAAGAAAGGTTTGCGAGGTGTTCGCTTGTACTATTTATTATGGCAGCATCTGACAAATCGTATCGTAAAAGAAACAATGTATGAAAATCGGATTGAAATATATCATCTCCTTACATACGGTAATGCACTTTGGCCTGCCAGTCGATTTGGACAAAAAAAATTTTTTATCTGGGGCCCAGTGGGGGTAGGTGATATAATACCAGCCGAATATTCAAAACATTATGGAATAAAAAGCAGGCTAATTGAACTAATTCGTCGGTTATCAGTTAAAACTCTCCCAATCAACAGGGGGTTCATTCGCCGGTGCCGCGATGCCAAGTTGATTTTTTGTAAGACAGAAACGACCTTAAACCAAATCCCTAAGCCTTATCAGTATAAAGCCCTTGTTTTTTCAGATGTCGCAGTAGAAATGAAGGTCAACCAAGGTCCCCCCCCTACGGGAGGCACAACCGATAATACCATACGCTATTTAGCTGTAGGCCGATTGGATGCATGGCGTGGGTTTGATCTACTGATTGAGGCATTTAACATAGCTCAAAAGAGGAATAATAATATTCGCCTTGAGATTTTGGGCATGGGGTCCGATAAGAGTCGCCTGGAAACCCTTATAAGTAAACATAGTCTACAGGATTATGTCAAGTTGGACGGACGTGTACCAATGGAAACATATTATCGCAAAATGGCTATCTGCGATGTTGTTGTAAATCCATCACTGAAAGAGGGGGCAGTTACTGTGGCGTTCGATTCAATGTCTTTTGGGAAACCTTTGATATGTATTGATACAGGAGGCTATACCAGGTATTTCAATAATGATTATGCTGTTGTCATACCGCGTACATCAAGACAGGAAGTAATTGAATTTTTGGCTAAAGGAATTATTCAGATGACTGACCATGATGAGAGAAAAATGAAGGGAATCAGAGCCCAACTGGCCGGTAAAAAGCTTGACTGGAATCACAAAGGAGAAAATATTTACCAGGAAATCACCCAGCGTTATTCTAAATGTCTGACTTATTAGAATCAAAAAGTATAGATAGGTTATTTGACCATTTCCTAACCAGGGGTTCCGGTTCACTTTTCTTTTCATTCGCCAATGCAGATGGGAAAAGATGGATTATGCCCCGAAGGAATTTGGCTACGGCAATGCACATATATCAGCCAAGTTCACTTAAAGGGAAATTTTTAAAACGTGTTTTGCCGTATCTAAGTCATCTTGGATTTGTACAGCGTGATCTGAAGATTGAAGTCCATCATTTTGAATTGGGTGATGAATTGACACAGTTGTTTTACCAATTATTTCATAGTGAGGATATCGAGTTTTCGATATTTTGCGGGACTCCATCTGTACATCAGAAGATAACCATGCAGCTAAGCAGAGGGAGAAAGATTTTGGGTTACTGCAAACTATCAATCAAAAAAGAGGTAAAAGAACTCTTTGATCATGAAGAGTTAATACTCAAGGAACTGGCAGAAAATGGCATGGATAGAATTCCCTGCTCTCTCTATAATAATACTTTGAGCAATGGAGTAAGTGTATTTTTACAATCCACTACAAAAACCGACCGGTCAAAAGTGTTACATAGTCTATCTTCAGTCCATTGGGATTTCCTTTCACAATTACACGAGAAAACCAAAACGAAGGTAATTTTTGAGGATACTGATTTTTATAAATCACTTCAACTGCTAAAACAAAATATGAAGTATCTAAATGATTACGATACTTCGATTGTTTTGGCTGCCATAAGTAAAACAGAAACATTGTGCAAAGGTAGGCTAGAAGAGTTTTCATTTAATAATGCAGATTTTACACCATGGAATATGTTTGTGGAAAAAGACCAGCTTTTCGTGTTTGATTGGGAATATTCCGGACGTACATTCCCTCCTTTCTTAGACGCATTCCACTTTTTTACTCAGACAGCTGTTTTTAAGTACCACAAAAATGTTGGAGCTATTTATAAATCATTCAGATCATTGAAAGGTGATTTCGCTAGATACATTGAGAATCCGGATTTTGGTTATCTGTGTTACCTATTAAGTATATTGTCCCTTTATACAGAAAGGGATAGGGGTGAGTATACAAATGATGTGTCCGATAATATCCGTACATGGGTAGGATTAACAGGCCAATTATTAAGGCAGGAATGACAAAGATCACAAAGATCGTATTCATTCATTCACTGAATAACTTCTCTGGCAACCCAAACGTCCTTTCAGTTTTAATCAGGGGATTGTTACAAGGGGATACATCATTGACCTCTATACAAGCATGAGTAAGGGTTTTCTGGCTGATATAGAAGGTGTGATATACCGGTATACCTGTTACCGGTGGGTTAGCAATAAATGGAAAACCGCTGGTCTTCTTGTCCTTTCCCAGGCAAGACTTTTCTTAAGAATACTGTTT
>JAFGWG010000235.1 GCA_016937255.1 Bacteroidales bacterium | reverse complement strand
TGGGACCATCCACTTGGGAATGACCAGGTATAAGTTACACCGGCAACATTGGTTACACTATAGCCTTCTGACGATCCAACACACGGGTTCACTGTTCCGAGAATGGTTGACGGTTGAGCAGGAGTATTCAAAGGGGCAACAGCAAAAGTTTGAGCAGTTCCACTTCCACATGCATTAGATGGAGTTACTGTAATATTACCAGAACTTGCACCTACAGTAACAGTTATACTATTAGAGGTTCCTCCACCAGTTTGAGACCAACCAGAAGGCAGAGACCAGTTATAAGTTACACCAGCTACATTAGTAACGCTATAAGTCTGAGATGAACCTTGACATGGAGTTGAACTTCCGGTGATGGAAGAAGGTTGTGCAGGAACTGGGTTAACAGTAATAGCAAACAAAGGACTCTCATCACCTGCACCGCATCCATTTAATCCATGAACAGAAATATTACCACTTACAGCAGAAACTGAAAAATCAAGATATACAGAATCAGTATTATTTCCACTTGAGATAGAAACTCCAGTTGGCAATGACCAAACATATCCATCCTGATTGGTGAGATAGTTAGAAATCTCAGGCACATAGAATAAGACATTATTATCTCCCTGACAAACAGTATTTGAACCAACTATTGAATCAGGCTCTGCAGGCAATGGACTTAAATACACCACCGTTGAAGCAGCAGATCCAAATCCACAACTATTTTCGGGAGTAACTGAAATGGTTCCAGAATATGCATTATCGGCAAAATCAACAACAATACTTCTTGTTCCGGCACCTGAAACAATACTTGCTCCATAAGGTAGTGACCAATTATAATTTGTCGCACCTGCAACTGCAGGAATCGAATAAGCCACGCCAGTTTGACCCTGGCAAACAGCAGTAAGTCCTGTAAGGGTTCCTGCATTTCCTGGCAAACAAGATGTATTTAGTATTTGAATATCATCCAGCCATAAATTGTTTCCATAATTGGAAGTACCTGTAAACTTTATCTTCACAGCCTGGCCTGAATAAGCGGCGAGTGAAACAGTTTCCTGTCTCCAATCTCCTGAAGCAGAAGGTCTAAAATATGTTGTTGAAGCAGCAAGAGTACTTAATGTTGAGCCTTGCTTATCATATATTGCGGCGCTCCATGTAGTACCACAATTAGTTGAAACATAGACACGAAGTCTGTCATTTTCAGTGGTATATTGACGGTAAGCAACATTGAAAAGCAAAGTTGGATTAGCACCTAATGGAGACAAATCTATGCTGGGGCTAATCAAGTCACCAGAGGAGCCACTTGCAAAGAAATAATTCTCAAACAATGCAGACCTTGTACTGCTACCGTTTCCATACGAAGCATCTCTTTTCCAGTTTGTTCCGGTACCAGAAGCAGTTTCCCACTTATCCGGAGCAAAAGTAGTGCTAGTAAATCCTTCTTCAAGAGGAGCACTTACATTTCCAATCTCAATATAGGCCGTTTTGGTTTCAAGATCAGAACCATTGGCATTTGTAGCAGTAAGGCTTACCTGATAAGTACCTGCAGCTGCATAAGTTACAGTAGGATTTTGAGAAGGAGATGTTGCAGGAGATCCACCAGTGAATGTCCAACTCCACGATGTTGGAACATTATCGGATAAATCTGTAAAATTCACAGTGTGCCCAGGACAACCATAAATCACATCACCTTCAAAATCAGCAACAGGGGCCAATGCAGGTCTCTCATACAAATCTGTTTCCCAAACTCCTCTGCCATAAGTACCAGCTCTAAGTCTATGATCGGCAAATGTTGCACCATAATAAATTTCTAATTCTTGAACAATTACATTAGGGAAACCATCGCTAAAAAGAATCCAATTTGGAGAAAGATCGTCTTTATAATATACTCCTACGTCTGCTCCAACATATATCGGATGATTAGCACTACTATTATCAAGTGCTATCGCATTAAATGGAATATTAGGCAAATTGCGTGAAATATTTGTCCAACTAGTGCCACCATTAGTAGTCATATACACTTTAATCCCGTCTTCGTATCCTGAAAAAGTTACATACGCACGGTTAGGATCAGTTGCATCTACAGCAACATTCGTTAACTGAGCTGCAGCAACAGGAAGATTCGACGTTACATCCGTCCATGTAGGTGTACCAGCAGTAAGATTTGTTGATTTATAAACCCCAGAAATTTTAATGACATACATAGTTGTAGTAGACGCAGATGGAGCCAATGCCATTTTAAAAATATTTCCGGTTCCACCAACAGTACCACGCTGCGACCAGTTGCTAGCAGTTGGTGTACCATTGGTATTTCTATACACATTGGCATAGCCCGAATAAACAGTAGTGCTATTAGGATCCATAATAATTGGAGTGACCCATTCTCCCCCGCCACCTTGGCCTGTCGGAGCAATATTGGTTGAACCAAATGTACCCGTTGTTGTATAATAAAAATTCCCATAAGGATATGAGCCAAACAGACGTGTATCGTTATTATGGGTTACAAGTGCTTCACATCCATCACCACCACGATTATGGGTCCATGTTGCACCCGACATATAATTCATTCCGTTATCTTGCCAACCGGTTTGAATGACATTAGGATTGGTTGAACTGATACCCATACCCCAAAGCTGAGCAATGCTTAGATTATTTGAAATATCTGTCCAAGTACCCCCAGTGTTTGTCGTTCTAAAAACACCACCATCGTTACCATTGTACAAAGTAGTGGATGATCCAGGCAACCATTCGAGAGCATGATGGTCGGCATGACAATAAGGATAGCCCTGATTATTCATCCAATAGGCATTCATTGACCAGCCAGCCCCCCCATTGGTAGATTTTGAAAGATTTACTCCTCCAACAAAAATAGTATTGATATCGGTAGGACTCACCGCGATTGTAAGATCATAGAAAGCCTGACCTCCAGCATCACTATAATTTGTATTCCAACCTAATAGGTTATGGTTAGCTGAAGTTTCATTATATACTTCAGTAAAACTTGTTCCAGAATTGGTAGAGCGGAAGAAACCTCCAAAACCCTGATCAGAAGCTCTACCTGTCATCAGATACACATATGCAGCATTTGCCGGGCTCACACCAATAGCAATTCTTTGGAATCCCCCAGTAGGGATACTGGGTAAAGTAATAGTTGAAAAAGTAAGACCACCGTCAGTAGATTTATAAAAAGAACTTCCGGCAGCATAAACTGTGTTGGGATCTCCAGGTTTTAGTTCGAGATCGTATACGCCAGCCTCTCCAGTAGCATTCACAAAAGATGTCCAACCATCTGTAGTCTTAAGAACTCCAGCGTTAGTAGCCGCCCACATAATATCGGGATCAGTGGGATGCATAACTAGTTTACGAATAACAATATACTGATCAACACTCAGGTTGAGTGAAGTTGTATGCCATGATTGCCCGCTGTTTGTAGATTTAAGAATACCAACTGAATAGGTATCCCCTGCATCACCATCGCCTGTAGCAATATACATAATAGAGGTATCGATATAATTAATTTCAACATCACTAACCCCAACAACAGCAAAAGTGTCGTTTACAGGGAACCAAGTTCCGCCAGAATTATTTGAACGCCAAAGCCCCCCAGAAGGTGCTCCAACATACATAATATTGCTATTCAGTGGGTTAAAATCAATACAGTTTACTCGCCCATTTCCACCGGGCTGTCCTGACCAAACTCCTGTAGTTGTAGCATTTGGCCCAAGCGATGTCCACATACCATTTGCGCTTCTATTGGGATTGTGAGGTGCATCATAATTCTCCTTAAAATCCTGATATTGCTTCACAACCTCTTCATCATTTATTTTACGTTGCCCTGTGGGATAAACCCTAGGCTTCATAAACTCTTCCCATCGGCGAAAGATTTTATATCCTTTACCCCGTTCGGCAGTTTTACCTGCCCAATAGGCATTAAAAGCTGCCTGAATTTCATAGAAATTTGCATTAGGGTCATCTCTTAGCTCCAACCACGTTGATGCATTAACTGAATCTCCTGTGTGAAAAAGAGCTGATTTCTGATTTGCCTGAGCAAATGCAATACTACTGAAGCTAATAGCAAACAGTAAGAAAAGTGTAAATTTCCTCATATATGTTCTGATTGGTGGTTTCCAAATATACAATATTTTCAATTTATTATTACATCCCGATGAAAATATCTTAACAAAGACAATAAAATTATATATAAGGTTGTATGGTCATACACTTTCATTGCATATTTTTGTAAAAATTTTCATCATGAATAGAGAAAATGCCCTTGAACTACTTCATCAATACGTAAAAAATCCAAAAATGATCATGCATTGTATTGCTTCTGAGCTAATAATGCGAAGACTGGCAAAGCACTTTGGTGAAAACGAAGATGATTGGGGACTGGCTGGTTTACTGCATGATTTAGATGTGGAATTTACTAATGGGAATCCCAAAACACACGGACAGGAATGTGTGCCCATTTTGAAAGAGCTTGGAATAAAAGATGATATTATTGAGGCTATTTCTTTGCATAATGAAGAATCTACTGCAGTTAAACGAAGTACAAAATTCCATCATGCACTTGCAGCTGGAGAAACCTTAAGCGGACTAATTTTCGCTACTGCATTGGTATATCCAGACAAGCAAATATCTTCCGTAAAAGTAAAATCGGTGACCAAAAGAATGAAAGACAAAAGATTTGCTGCATCTGTAAATCGGGAAATCATATTGGAATGTGAGAAAATTGGTTTAGAACTACCTCAGTTTGTAGAATTGGCATTGGAAGCATTGAGAGACTCTGAAGAAATTAAGCTTGGGTAATGGGAATTGGTTATTGGGGAAATGGTAATTGGAAAATGGTAAAATGGTTGATTGGGGAAATGGTTAATGGTTGATTGGGAAAATGGAAAAATGGTAAAATGGTTGATTGGGGAAATGGTTAATGGTTGATTGGGAAAATGGTTAATGGTTGATTGGGGAAATGGTTAATGGTTGATTGGGGAAATGGTTAATGGTTATTGGGGAAATGGTTAATGGTTGATTGGGAAAATGGAAAAATGGTTAATGGTTATTGGGGAAATGGTTAATGGTTGATTGGGAAAATGGAAAAATGGTTAATGGTTGATTGGGGAAATGGTTAATGGTTGATTGGGGAAATGGTTAATGGTTGATTGGGGAAATGGGAAAATGGTGGAATATATAAAACACCCAATTAACTCATTAGCACACCTGTCACGACAAAGGCGTGATTAACTCATTATCAAAGATCATCAACACGTTTTGAAGAAGCCGGTCCTTGAATTCCCACATAAAGGCTACTATATTCTTTCACTTTCCATATACCTTTTTCATTTCTCTTCATGGTTGAAGGTCTTGGAGTCGCAGCACCAGAGCAATACACATAAATTTTGGTTTGCCCTTCAGCAGGATCACCACTGTATTTATTGCTACTGAACGAGAATTCAATATTATCCATAGGAACCGAATAATTGTTTTCCGGTGTTGAGCCCATAAAATAAGAATCAATCAAAAATTTCTGGTGAGCAAGTTGCGATTTCAACCGACTCAACTCAGAGTTTGCAAGCGTATACCCTTTATACGCAGTGGGCATATTCGATTCCTGAAGATCATTAATATCGCGACAAACAATCATCCAAGGAAGAGCTTCGTCCCCTTTCAGGGCAAATTCGCGGAGCGCAATAATAAAACAAGCCAAACCACCTTCCGGGGTAGTGGCAATTTGATTTCTCAATTCAACGAATTGTTCTAAGTTCCGGGGGTAATTATCTATTTTCATACCAGTAAATTTTGAGTAAATATAATAATTTACTTGTTTATAGATTAAATTATGGGGGAAATATGGGAAATTGATGATCTCAGGTAAAAAACTTCAATTATTTCAGAAATAAAAATGAAATTCTATTAATTTAGCCTAAAATCTGAACTTCAATTCATTCATGAAACAATTCCCCGAAAATATATCATTTAAATTTAGTTGGAGAAAATATCAGGAAAGAGTACTTGATGAGCTAGGTGAGCATCTAAATGACAGACACCTTCATATCATTGCGCCGCCAGGCTCGGGGAAAACAATTTTAGGACTTGAAGTAGCACTGCGAATTAATAAACCAACGCTAATTTTTGCACCCACAATAGCCATTAGGGATCAATGGGTTGATAGATTCAAAGAACTTTTCCTACAAGAAGATATTATTCCAGACTGGATTTCAAAAGACATCAATAAACCATCGTTTCTTACAGTAAGCACATATCAAGGGCTTTATGCTGCGATGTCTGGCAAACATAGTGATGATGTAGCAGAAATCATGACAGGAATATCAAGCAGGAGTTCTGAGTTAATAAAGCAGCTGAAAAAGCGAAAAATCGGGACTATCGTTTTAGACGAAGCTCATCATCTAAAAAATGCTTGGTGGAATGCACTTCACGAAATCAAATCTGAATTAGAACCATCAATTGTTGGCCTCACGGCAACTCCGCCATACGATGTTTCTTATTATGAGTGGCAAAGATATAGTGAACTAAATGGCCCTGTTGATGCAGAAATTAGTGTACCTGAGCTTGTTGTTGAAGGCGACCTTTGTCCACATCAGGACTATATCTACTTTTCATTACCCAGCGAAAATGAGCAAAACGCGCTATCAAAGCACAAAGAGAGAATTCAAGATTTATTCAAAGAATTAATTCGCGACGCCCAAGTCTGTAATATTATTCAACTACACCCATCTATTTCAGCACCCGAAGCAAATCTTGAGGCTATTTACAACAACTTGGAGTTTTATTCAGCTTCGCTCATTTACCTGAATGCTGCGGGAAAAGAAATTCCTCCAATCAATATCGAAGTAACTGGAAACAAAAAAAGTCAACTTCCAAATATTGACTATCACTGGATGGAAATATTGCTAGAGAAAATCCTCTCCGGAAAAGATCCATACTTTGCTAAACAGGAAGAATTTTGCGATTATATTAAAAATAAGCTTAAAAGAGCTGGTGCCGTTGAGCATAACAGAGTTGCATTTACAAGAAACAGTAAACTGGATGGCTTTCTGAGTTCCAGTATTAGCAAACTAAATAGCATTCAGAATGTAGTTGATAATGAATTTAGCAGCCTTGGCAATGAACTAAGACTTGTAGTTCTAACCGATTTTATACGCAAAGAATTTCTAAGTAATGAAACAAAAAATAATATTCCTCTTAGTAAAATTGGAGTTGTTCCAATATTTGAACAATTGCGCAGGAATAATACCAATAAGAAAAAACTAGGCGTATTAAGTGGCTCATTGATTATTGTGCCAACCAAAAGCATCAACACTATCCAGAAACTACATTGTGAACACAACAAAGGAGACATCTCTTTTACTACTCTGCCATATGATTTGGAATATAGCATACTGAATCTAAATGAAAAAAGCAAAAAGACAGCGGTACAAATAATAACTAAGATTTTCCAGGATGGAGAAATTGAAGTTTTAATTGGCACAAAATCACTACTGGGTGAAGGATGGGATGCACCAGCAATAAACGCTTTGGTACTGGCTAGTTTTGTTGGCTCATACGTATTGTCGAATCAAATGCGAGGGCGAGCTATTCGTACAGACCAGAATAATCCGACCAAAACAGGCAATATTTGGCATTTGGTATGCATTGACCCAAGCAGCGACGATGGCGGAAACGATATGAATTTGCTTAGAAGACGATTCAAAGCCTTTGTTGGAACATCTTTAAATAGTGAATTATACATCAAGAACGGTATTGATCGTCTGCAGGTACCCACTCACATTTCTTATCAAAAAGATGCGGATATCCACAACAAAAGAATGGCTTCCCATGCAATACAAAGAGACAAACTAAGATCGAAATGGGAAGAAACACTTAAAAATGGCACAACATTAATTGAAGAAATCAAAGCACCCTATCCAGAAGAGAAAAACTATAAAAAGACAAAAGCCATATACACCAACAAAACCCTTGGCTATATGCTTGGTATTATATTATCTGGGTTTACTGCATTCTTGGAACCATTTTTAGACATTTTCTCAAGAGGCATACGGAATATGGAATCGTCAAAGGATATTTTCACATTTATTAGTATTGCTGCAGGTGTTTTGTTAATTGTATCTTTTGGCTTTTTCATTAAATACTTTAGGCTCGCTATGAAATACAGAGATATTTCCAAAGATATTCAAAATATTGGCAATGCATTACTCCATTCACTAGTTCATAAAGAACTGATTAAAACTGACGTACGATACTTACAGGTCGTTTCAAGTACTGATGAAACCGGCGCTGTTTATTGTAATCTTGAAGGCGGAACTAACTATGAAAGATCGTTGTTTATCAAATCTTTAGCTGAAATCATTGGCACTGTAGATGATCCAAGATATGTCATCATTCGAAAAAGTCTATTATTGGACATCATGACCCAAAAAGATTACCATTCAGTTCCAGAACTCCTTGGAAGAAAAGGAAAAGATGCCCAACGATTTAAAAATTATTGGGAGCATAATGTTGGAAGTTGCGAGTTGATTTACACCAGAAATATTGAAGGTCGGAAATTACTTATGAAATCTAGATTCAAATCACTTGCTGCTCAATTGGAAGACAAAACAGAACGAGTGAATAGATGGAAATAAACTAAGAATAATATCAAAAACCATTCAAAAAAACTAACTCACAAAAGACAAAAACTCTTTTATTCCTAAAAAGTCATACATTTACGAAATAGAAAACCATATTTTCTAATCAGAATGAGTGATTTGACCCAAAGCATTGACAAACAATTAGAATCCAGCAGAGGAAAGAATATTTTTGCTGAAGACCACTCATTATTTCAATTTATTCAGGATACTGTAAAATCTGTTGCCGAAATTAAAGACGCACCAGAAAACACCAAAGAATTTCTCATCAATTATGCTGCCGACAAAGCCATTGAAGAGTTTTACAAAGTCAATCAGTATTATTCATTTAACGCTGTATCTAAAAAGGAATTGCGTACCATTTACGCAGAGCTTTTTGCAGCATTGCATGTAGAGAATGCTAATATTGAAGCTATTTCGAAACAGCATTTCGAAAATCTAAAAAACTGGCTCAAAAGCAGCAATCCTTTTGCCGAAAAGATCTATTCTAATCAAGGTGGAATTATTGAAAATGTTGCCTGTGCAGAATACAGTCCCGAACTGCAAATCGATATTCTGAAGATTGATCCGGAAATCATCATGCAACCAGTTCTCGACATAGGATGTGGCGAAAATTCTTATCTGGTAAACTTTCTCAAAAACATGGGCGTTGATGCCTACGGAATTGATCGCTTCAATTTCAATGAAAATCATTTGGATAATACTGACTGGCTCGAATTTGATTACGGAATTGAAAAATGGGGCTGCATTCTTAGTAATTTGGGATTTTCAAATCATTTTATCCACCACAACATGAGGGAAGAAGGCAATTATATTGCATACGGGCAAACTTATATGAGAATTCTTCAATCCCTAAAAAAAGGAGGCAACTTCCATTATGCACCCTCTTTGCCTTTTATTGAACAATATCTCAATCCAGATCAATTCTCTGTAAAACAATATGATATAGCCGATTGTGAATACAAAATTTCTATTGTGAGCAAACTGTATTAATTCACGATAAAAATGCTATCTCTTAGAGCATAAATGTTATTTATATTTACATTTTATTTATTTTTACGCATGAATTCTTTTTTTGCTAAACAAAATTCAATATTATGAAAAAAATATTTACTCTTATCCTGATCACTTCTAGTCTTCTCGCCTATTGTCAGCAGTTTAATCTAACTTTCAGAGTTGACATGAAAGAAGTTCCTTCTCTGAGCGATACCGTAAGCATTGCGGGAAATTTCCAATATGCTGCCGGCTATCCTAGCGACTGGACTCCCGGAACTACGCTTATGACTGATAGTGATAACGACAGTATCTACGAATGTACTGTTACTTTAAGTGCCGGCGTTTACGAATTCAAGTATATAAACGGCACGATGTGGGGACAAGACGAAGGAGTGCCGGCCGGATGCGCCTATAATGGAAATCGAGTTATTACTGTTAACAAAGACACGGTACTACCAATAGTATGTTTTACAACTTGCTTTGCTTGCGCATCCAGAAATCATCAACTCACTTTTCGGGTAGATATGTCTCAAGTAGGTGTTATAGCAGACACTGTTTCTATAATCGGAGATTTTCAACTTGCCGCAGGATACTTTTCCAACTATACTCCTGGAATTACACTATTAACAGATCCCGACATGGATAGCATTTATGAATTAACTGTATCGATTCCAGATGCATTATATAAATTTAAATATGTCAATGGCACAGAATGGGGAATGGACGAGAGTGTTCCAACTGCATGTATGAGCTCAGGAAACCGATTTATTGATTTTACTAAAGATACGGTACTTAATATAGTTTGTTTCGGAAGTTGCGACCCATGCACATCAATTGGCATAGAAGAAAACGATTTCCCTTTCACCGCATATTTCGAAAACACGGGTTCAGATTTCATTACTATAGAATTTAACCCAAACTATAACGACGCAGGAACGCTTCAGGTAATCGATATAACGGGGAAAGTTCTTGTTCAGCAGGAAATTTGCGAACAAAAAGACCAAATAAATGTGTCGGAACTCAGCAGCGGATTGTATTTTCTCAGATTGCTGAACCATGAAAACACATATACTTTCAGAATTCTTAAGTTATGACATTAAAAAGTTGTTTATTTTCTTTTTCTGTCATTTAATCTGCAAACTCTTATTCACAGCATTTTGCAAGCCCTAAAAAAAGGAGGAAGTTGTCATTATGCACCATCTTTACCTTTTATTGAACAATATCTCAAACCAGATCATTTCTCCGTAAAACAATATGATATAGCTGATAGTGAATACAAAATTTCTATTGTGAGCAAACTTTAAAAGAAGTCATACATACTAAAATAAACCTGAATGAGACATAAAAATAGATAATTCTTTATATTTATAATCTCACCAGAGATATCATTGCCACACTTTTTGAAAATCGCAACCTCTTTAAAGGCAAAGGCGAAGTGAAATTCAATAAAGAATTGGCCCCAGGAGTTTATATCGCTGTTTTAAAGGGCACGGGTAATATTGCTACAACGAGGATGGTTGTTACGAAATAAATTGGAAAGAATATTCTAATTGCCTTTTCAATTGAGTACTTCATGTACTTGCAAAATGCGTAAGGTCTCTGTGCACCTTTTAATTATTTAAAACAACAAATATCTAAATTATCATTAATATTTTCATTTAATATTGAATCTTTTTGTATCTTTCACTCATGAAATTATTTTTATTATTCTTCATTATAATATCGATACAAACTCCTGTAATTTCACAACATCAAGAGGTCTTTCAAATGATCAACCAGGTTTCAGGTGATTCTATTTTCAAAAGAATTGAGAAACTACAAAATATGGAAAGGTACTCTCAGGAAGATGTTACTGAATGTTTGAGTTACATTCAGAACAATATAATAAACTACATGGCTTTTACGCCCAACTTTCACTACTTCTTTCCTAGAGAAGCACCTAATATTATTGCAATAAAAACCGGATCAGTATATCCCGACTCAGTTGTAGTTATTGGTGCTCATTATGACACATACAAAGCGGGTGCTCCTGGAGCAAATGACAATGCATCTGGAGTTGCAGGTGTTCTTGAATTGATGCGCATAATGTCTGTCTATGAATTTGAAAAAAGTATCGCTTTTGTATTCTTCTCTTTTGAGGAGTTTGGCATGATTGGAAGCACTCAGCTACTTAACAACCCCTACTATGCTTCGTTTCAGTACCGTGCAATGATTAATTTCGACATGATTGCTCACCATGACCCTGAAGACACATTAGACATCACTGTTGTTTGCCCTGATACAAACAATTATGACTACATAGTTAATATTGCAAGCATGTATACACCAGGTATAAAGCTCAAAAAAATGTCCGGTCCGTTATACAGTGATATACATAGCTTTAACGGTAAAGGGATTGAATCCTATTGGTTCAGAGAAGAAACAAGATACGGTCCACTACCACAATATGCTGACACATTTTTACATACTGATGCTGACACATTAGGCCTTTCAGCAAATAGCCCAGAAATGGCAAGGCAGATTGTTTCATTGTCTGTTGCTGTATTAAGCGATTTAGCAGGTTTAGTAACATACAGCAATTCAAATATTGAGCAAGAATCAAAAAAATTGTATGTTTTCCCAAATCCTGTATCAACATATATTAATCTGAATGTCGATAAAGAATCTATATTCACAATATTTACCTCGAAGGGAGAAGTTGCTTTACGAACAACAAGCAATAAAACACCAATTGATATTTCATATTTAACATCAGGAGTTTATTTCTATCAGATATTACAAAATGATGGTGTGATTGTTACAGGGAAGATTGTGATTACTAAATAAATAATACTTTTAAATAATAAAAGCAAGATATTACAATTACAAATGGAGGAAAAGTTTTACGCGTTACTATGCACTATTTTCTTCTCTGCGAAAACTCCATTCACAAATTAATCTTAAAACTACTTCTCCAAAGCAGGCCTACCAAACTCCATCCACTCCGGCATGTCTTTGTCTTTTAGATAGTGCTCAAAAAACTCAAACATGCGCTTACTCAAATCGACTCTATTGGGCCATTTCAGCAAATTGTGGGCATCGCTATTATAATTAAGCAACCATGCGGGTTTATCGAGTCTGCGCAAAGCTGTAAAATATTCAATACCCTGATACCATGGCACCGCACCATCGCCATCATTACTCATAATGAGCACCGGAGTATGAATATTCGGCACACCAAAAAGCGGCGAGTTTTCAATATATAAATCAAACGCATTCCAAAGATTTTGCCCTATTCTGCTTTGAGTATTCTCGTACTGAAATTGTCTAACAACTCCCGATTCCCAGCGAATACCTCCATAAGCCGATGTCATATTCGAAACAGGCGCACCAGCCATGGCAGCCGCAAAACGATCGGTACGAGTAACCAGCCAGGCCACCTGGTAACCGCCCCAGCTTTGCCCCTGAATTCCCATATGGGTAGAATCAATAAACGGAAACTGTCTTAAAACCTGATCCACACCGGCCATAATACAATCGTAAGCGCTTTGTCCAGGATAACCTTCGCGATACACAATATCCGGAATAAAAACTGCATAGCCATTGGAATTATAAAACGGGAAACTGATTACCGAACGACTTGGCCCCGGCGTATAATACTGATGCACAGCATCGGAATATTTTTCATAGAAATACACGATCATGGGCATTTTTACACCCTGAGTAAATTTTTCGGGAAGATACAGAAGTCCTTCAAGCTCATCGCCATTATAAGAGGTATAAGAAACGCGTTTCACTGTGCCCCAATAATACTCACTTTGCTGACGATTGGCATCGGAAAGCTGAAAAGCATTTTTCAATGAAAAATCGCTGCGATAAAGCTGTGCATATTCTTGGTAATTCATTTTTCGGAAAAGAAAATCGTTGCTGTTTTCGGCTCTGGAAATAAAGCTATAACGATACGGGCCACTCATTTTCGATAAAAATGCATTTTTCTTAAGATTATAGACCGCAAAACCTGCATCCTTACTTTCATCGTTGAAAAGGCTAAGCAAAATTTCTTCTTTTTCCGGTATATGATATAGATGTTTTCGGGTATCAATATAACGCTTCTGCACCTTGGGAGCATTCATACACGCAGTGAGATTCACCGGAGCTTTCTTTCCCGATGGATCAATTTTCCAGAGATCGTATTTGGCATTAATAATTACAGATTCGTCTTTTTCAGTCCAGCCGGCCAGCCAAAATGAGCCAGCAGGCGTAGGTGTATCGTGCTCGTCATTATAGAAAATATCGTTAATACTAGCAGTTAGATTGCGTTTTTCCAACGTAAGCGGATTCATAGAATACCAACAAGAGTCGTCGTAATTAAAATACGCAATCCATTTTCCGTTGGGACTCAAATTTACACTACTATTGAATGCTTCCAGCAAGAGTTTTCGCTCACCGGTTTCTATATTGATATAGTAATAATCGGCTTTACCCGGAACTTCCCATGAAGTTTCCTTATTATATTTCATGGATTCAACTCCAAGAACATAAGCAGCATCGCCCTCATTCCCAATTCCGGGTTTATCCATCTCTTTGCTACCAAGAACAGTAAAGTTCTTATTATCAACATTATACACCGCAGATAATGTAAATTCCTTATCCGATTTCAGCTCTTTCAATTGTTGAGGTTGCAAACGAAGATCTGTCCACGACCACACATCAACTTTGGCTATTTCGTCCGAGGGGACAGTGTCTTCCGGCTCTTGAACAGGCTTTTCTGCAATCCCAAATATCAGTCTTTCGTCGGAATAGGAGAAATATGGGTTGGCAAATATTGACGCGCAGAATCCTGAATCCAGTTTATTATTTGCAGTGTCAACCAATATTTGAATTTTGCCGTTTTGAACTAGCATTAAGCTGTATGCTTTGGTATCGGAACTATCGGTCGACCAGAAAAAAGTTCCGAGCTGCGTTCGATGCGCCATTGTTGGTTTTTTACATTCTCCGGGCATGCTCACATTAATAATTTCTTCCATTTTTTTCACATCATATAGAATAATGCGGCAAGAATCGAGACTATCGTTATAATTGCTCAACATTAAGGCAAAGTTGCCATTTTCGTTAACTGCAAACTCGGTAATATTTTCAAAGCGGGCAGTATCTTTGTAATTGGGACGATAGATGAGAAAATCGGTACCTTTTGATTTGAATTTACTTTTTTCCTCAGGCTTTTCCGGCTTTTTAACGGTATCGGCAGGCACAGAGTCCTGTGGAATGCTATCCGTCTTTGCTTCTTTCTTTTCTTCTTTCACTTTATCGAGCAAAATAAATGCAGCGATGCTATTCTCTATTGGCACTTCCATTTTTTTAAGTGGAAAAAAGCGAGCGCATTCGCCTTTTCCAATGATGTAAATCACCGCAGTATCTTTGGGCATATCATCATCTTTGGTCTTTTTAATTTTCAGCTGACGAATACTATCGAAAGGATGTTGCAGCTGATAAGCCAGCCAGGATTCGTCGTAAGCAAGACTTGGAGAAGCTGCACGAAAGAAAGTATCGGCAGTTTCGGTTCCCAGCGTAAGAATAATCATTCCATCTCCACGATTAGGATTTTGTTCAAAAAGAACCGTGTTTCCACTGGCGCCAATGGAAAATGCACCTAGGGTTTCCCATTTATCGTAAACCGAATGATCGAGCGGCTTTTTGCTTTGTGCGAATGCAGATATTAGAAAGCTAAAGAATAGAATACTGAGAAAAATGTGCATATCTGTTTTTGTTTGTAAAGATAAATGTTTCTCGCGAAGCCGCAAAGTCGCATAAGATAGAACACAGAAAACGCAGACTGAAGCGCAGATTTGCATTGATTTTTTCAACTTCAAACTCTGGTATTTTTGATCGTTTTTTCGTACCTTTGCACTCGCAAATTTGATTAGATTTTCGTCAGCGAAGGGGAGTTGTCTGACACCCGAAGGGATGTCTGAC
>JAFGWG010000234.1 GCA_016937255.1 Bacteroidales bacterium | reverse complement strand
TTGAAAGCCTGATTATGATCGTTTCCGTTTTAGGATTATCGATTATAGCCTCATTGATTTTCCCAAAAAAGAAAAAAAACAAAACTAGTGTGCAGCCTTAAACTGATTTAGAAAGCGCAAATCATTTTCCGAAAACATTCGAAGATCTTTTACGCTATATATAAGGTTTGTAATTCTTTCCACGCCAATACCAAAAGCAAAACCTGAATAGACACCGGGGTCGATATCGCAATTTTTCAATACGTTAGGGTCAACCATCCCACATCCAAGAATTTCGACCCAGCCGGTATATTTACAAAATCCACAACCTTTACCACCGCAGAGATTACATGAAATATCCATTTCTGCTGATGGCTCAGTAAATGGAAAATAGGAAGGGCGAAGGCGAATTCCGGTTTCAGCATCAAACATTTCGCGAGAAAAATGCAGCAATGTTTGCTTTAAATCGGCGAAGCTTACATTTTTGTCAACATATAATCCTTCAATCTGATGAAAGAAGCAATGAGCACGAGCTGATATGGCTTCGTTGCGATATACTCTACCGGGGAAAATACTACGAATAGGCGGAGTACTGTTTTCCATCTTGCGAATCTGTACTGATGATGTATGCGTACGCAATGCAATATCCGGATCTTTATCCACAAAAAAAGTATCCTGCATATCACGTGCCGGATGTTCGGGGGGAAAATTCAAAGCAGAGAAATTATGCCAATCATCTTCAATTTCAGGCCCTTCTTCAACCGTAAATCCCATACGCGCAAAAATATCGATCATTTTTTTTCGAACTATCGATAATGGGTGACGGGATCCTTCAAATGCAAAATTTGCAGGTCGGCTTAAATCGTCTTCGGTCTGAAAATTAATCGATGATGAATTTGTTTGAGATTTAAGTATTTCAATGCGATCGTTAACTGCATTCTTCAATTGATTAAGCAGCTGCCCAGCTTCTTTGCGCTGTTCTGCATCAAGATCTTTCATTTTAGTAAAAAGAGCCGGCATAAGACCCTTTTTGCCAATATATTTAATACGAAACGCCTCAATTTCTTCAGGAGTTTCTGCAAGAAATGCCTCAATATCAGCAAGATGCTGATTTACAATGTCCTTCATTCCAAATAATAAATCTATTCTTCAATAATACTCATGGTGAACTTCACATCTACTTCCGGACGATCGAATTTATCACGATCCATGGCTGCTATTTTATCAACAACATCCATTCCTTCAATCACTTCACCAAAAACGGTATAATTGCGATCCAGAAAAGGTGTTCCACCAACTGTTTTATAAACTTCACGCTGCTCTTTGGTAAAAGTAACACCCATACGAAGCTCAATTTGATCGAGTTCGGCATCACCATACACTTTACCCTGAACAATATAAAACTGCGAACCAGAACTTGATTTTGAAGGATTCACATCATCGGGCATTCTTGCTGCAGCAAGCGCTCCACGTTTATGAAAATATTCAGGATCATATTCAAACGGAATAGTATAGTCGGGACCACCGTTGCCTAAACGAGCTTTAGCTTTGGCATCTTTACTATCGGGGTCTCCGCCCTGAATCATAAAACTAGGAATAACGCGGTGAAAAAGAAGATCGTCGTAAAATCCTTCTTCTACCAGCTTTACAAAATTATCCCTGTGCTGGGGAGTTCCATTATAAAGCATAATTTTGATATCTCCCACAGAGGTTGATATCAGAACTTTTACAGTTGAGTTTTCTTCTTGTGACATAAGTTGTGTTAAACTAAATAATACAACACCGAGAAAAAGCATGAGTTTTTTCATAAGGCAAAATTTTAATGTCCAAAAATACAAAAATATTGCCGAAAAACAGAAATATGCTATCACGAATAAATATTTGCTACATTAGCATTAAAATAAACATTTAGAATGAAAAATATTTTTAGGCAACTTCACTTTCTAATTCCAGTCCTATCGTTACTGCTTCTTTTCACTATAAATGATTATTTCTCAGTCCTTAATCTTGAGCCACAATCAACACATTTTTGGCGTCAATCAGATTCATATTCAATCTCTCTCAATTATTACCATGATGGCATGAATTTTTTCAAGCCGGAACTGCATAACCAGCATGCAGACAATCTTGAATCAGGGTATGCCACATCAGAAAACCCCATTTTGTATTATTCTGTTGCAGGATTATATTACATTTTTGGTCCCAAACATTTAGTTTTTAGAATTTTTTGGCTCATTCTTTTTTTCATAGGAATTAGCTATTTCTATAAAACTCTATATTATTTAAGCAGAAATATTCTGCTAAGCACATTCTTGTGTATTCTGTTTTCGTTCAGCCCATTATTAATGTTTTACAGTAGTGCATTTATTCCAGATATCCCTGCTTTAATGTTTACTCTTATTGGTTGGCATCTTTTTATTAAGTTGAGCCACCAAAAACAATCTGGGAGGCTTCTTTTTTACTCCATCCTGTTTTTCACCTTGTCGACCCTATTAAAAAGCCCTTCGTTTATGAGTTTAATTATAATCGGAGCTTTATGGATTTTGGAAATTTCAGGCTTTAAACTGAATAAAGAAAAGGAGAATATCTTTCCCTCAATAAAAAGAGTGATACCCATATTTTTGGGGTCTCTGGCCATAATCTTTGCTTGGTATGGTTATGCCACGTATTATGACCGCATTCATGAAACGGTATATTTTTCAATGCGGACTTATAGCATTATCAATTACGAAGCCATTAGCTTAATGAGTCCACATGAAGTATTCAGACATGTTGTTTCAAACTGGATTCCCCATATTTTTTCAGAATTTACCTTTTACTATTTGGGTCTTGTATTATTGATGAGTATAGTTTTCATTAGAAAAGCATCAAAGATATTGCTACTTTCTCTTGCCATTCTAATTCTTGGCATTTCAATGTATTTTATTCTTTGGTTTGGTGCGTTTATAGATCATGATTACTATTTTATTGTTACCATGATTTTGCCTGCAATTATTCTATTTATAAATGCAGATTTGTATAGAAAACTGAAACTTAGAGGTCTTACCAAGGTTTTCTACTTCACAGTATTATTGCTCTTGGTCTTATTATCTACCTTTTACTCTATCAGAAAATACAATCACAGAAAGTATGGCTATTGGAATCGAGAAACAGACATGTATTATGGTATAAAAGAAGTGAAGGGAATTTTAAATCAAGTAGGAATTGAGAACGATGATCTAATCATTTCCATTCCAGATCGCACTCCAAATTTCACCCTCAGCACTTTAGATTTAGCTGGTTGGACAGATTTCAACTCAAGGTGCACAAATAGCGAAGGAATTCACTCACTGATAGATAAAGGAGCTTCTTTCTTATTCATTTTTGATTATGAATACACCCTAAGTCAAAGACCATTTTTATCAGAATTTCTGACCAAACCTGTAGCTGAATTATTTAACACAAGAATTTTTCGCATTGATGAAAAAGAAGTAAATCAAAGTTATTTTTATCAGTATGACACCATTTCAAGCTATAATCTTAAAAATAAAAAAATAATTGGCGAAAGTCTATTCAGTATATCGCCTTCATTCACCTCAGACACAAACAATTACAGAAGAAATCATTTAACTTCAAGTGCTGAAGCGCTGAAAACCAGCTTCTATGATTTGCATGAAGGAGATTTCGTTCTTATGAACGGTCTAGTCACCAATGTAGGAGAAGACATTTCTATGATCATGAAAAACAATAGCAAAACTTTTTACATTGATATGCCGTTAATTAAGAACTCAGACAGCGTAAACTTCAGTAAATCATTTGTTTATCAAGATAAGTGGAATATCGACACCCTGTATTTCTACTTAAACAATCCAACTGAAAATCAATTTAATGTTGAGGAACTTCAAATACATATACTTCGACATAAGGGGACAAAATAAATTTAAATTGCA
>JAFGWG010000233.1 GCA_016937255.1 Bacteroidales bacterium | reverse complement strand
TATCCTGACTGTACAAAAATAGAAATGCTTTCTGAATTTCAACTAAGAAAGTATCCTAAGTGGTCTTAATAATGGGTAGTACTATACCCATCTTCCAAGCCCTCTTCTGATATTTTTAGTTCTGAATCTGATACTCTTGTTCCTTTTAAAGTTCTTGCACTTATCCAAGGTATTTTCCCAATCCAAAACGATTCATTCTGTTTTGAAGGAGTTCCTCCAGAGAACCAATCTGTAATTTCTCCGAGAGTCATTGTTTGCCACTCGCTCATTTCTCACCCTCCTTTCTGGCAATGGTATAGAAGGTGCTTCGCCCTTGTCCTTCTCTTACAAGCAGCTTTTTATCAAGCATTTCATTAAATATCTCTTTAGCTTTTGTTTCTCCGATATTTAATAATTCAATAGCTTCCTTGCGAGATATTTTTTCATTATCAAGCACATATAAGAGAATTTTCTTTACCTCCAAACTTAATCGGTCGTAATTGGTCATAATCGGTCGTAATCGGTCGTAATCGGTCACGACAATAGCTTTTTCCGACGATTTATCGGTTGCTATCGGTTGTGGACGGAGAATCTCCACATCAAAGAAGTCGTTTTTTTCTGCTATTTTGGGCGTTGGCAAGCCTTGTTCAACGCAAGCTGTAATTATTCGGTTAATTCCGCTGCCCCATTGTTCAATCAATCCCAACTCTTTAAAGATATGGGCAACCACACGGTTCCGAGCTTCACTGCGCCCGTTAAATACGTCTTCCATGGTAATGCTATGGGGCAAGCCTCCCGGAGATACAATGTTTACAATGTCATCGTAAATACCCACTTTAATATCACGGCCTTGGTTCACGTAATTGCGGTGCACCATGGCATTAATCAAGGCTTCCCGCAAAGCAGGGACAGGTATTTCGTAAGTGTCGGTGCGATAAAGTCCTTTTATTTCACCTTTCAGGTTAATGTGGTTCAAAACAAAGCTTTGGGTGTTTTCCAGTATCGAGAAAATATCGCCACCATACTCTTTTTTATCGGTAAAAACCGACATGTTAGTTCCTTTGAACCTTGCACATTTTACGGTGCAATGGTGAAACTTGCCAAGCAGAATCATCAACGCATTGGTAGGGTATGTTTTGCCATTTTCAGATTTAATCAGCTTTAGGTTGACCAGTTTTTCATGGTTTAATGGCTTGCCAATATTTTCGAATCGTTGCGTTAAAGGAGAAATATCGAGTTGCTCAAAAGTTATATCAAAACAGATTTCTTCATCAAAACTGATGTGTCTTTTTTGACGCTCCAGTTCGGCAATTGTATCTAAATCGGCAGTTCTATTGGTTGCTCCAATACGTATGTATGTACCATCTGTTTTGCCTTGGCTTTTCAGAAAGTAGGGTTTCATGTTGCCACGCACTACTTCGATAATCAAAACCAATTTCCCTTCAATATTAACACTGTAAATTTCAGGCATGATGCCCGGTGAACAGTTATCTGCAATAATGGAAGCAATCTTATCCTGCATATCGAATACCAAGGTGTCGTCAATGCCAATAATCTCACGATTATCGTTTACCCCAATAATTAGTTTTCCACCGCTTGTATTGGAAAAAGCAATCACCGTTTTGGCAATATTATCGTTTTTAGGCAAAGCCTCTTTTAGTTCGAGCGTCTTGCTTTCGCCTTTTTTTATTTGCTCTGCCAATATCATAATTCAATACCAATTTTAGCTAGTTGTGTTTTAATTTCTTGGTCAAGCTTTTGAGCTTGTTCCATTTGTTCACGCAACCGGGTTGTTAATGTATCTACTTTTTCCTGAAACGGGATGCCATCATCCTCTTCATCGGGGATGCCCACATAACGCCCGGGGGTGAGAACAAATTTGTGTTTTTGTATATCGGTAAGACTTGCCGATTTACAAAAACCCTTTTCCTCCTGATAGGCTTCTTTATTATTGAGCCAATTGTGATACGTATTTGCTACTTTACTAATATCTTCGGGTGCAAAGGTTCTGTTTTTGCGGTCAATCATGTACCCCAATTCCGAAGCATCAATGAACAACACTTCGCCATGGCGTTTCTTTTTGCCACGGCGCAAAAACCACAAACAAGCCGGAATACCGGTGTTGAAGAACAAGGCTTTGGGCAGCATGACGATACATTCCACTAAATCATTTTCAATCAGTTTTTGCCTGATTTCGCCTTCGCCACCTGTATTGGAACTTAATGAGCCATTGGCCAAAACAAATCCGGCATGACCGCCATCGGGTTTTAAGTGATACAAAAAGTGTTGTACCCAACCAAAGTTGGCATTTCCGGCAGGTGGTACACCATATTGCCAACGGGCATCGTCTCGTAATAACTCACCACTCCAGTCACTCACGTTAAAAGGTGGGTTAGCAATGATATAGTCTGCTTTTAAATCTTTATGTGCGTTATTTAGGAACGAACCTTCGGTATTCCATTTAATATTTGAGCCATCAATACCACGAATGGCCAAGTTCATCCGGCACAGGCGATAGGTGGTTTGGTTGCTTTCCTGCCCGTATACCGAAATGTCATCCAGCCGCCCTTGGTGGCTTTGGATAAACTTCTCTGACTGAACAAACATTCCACCGGAACCACAACAGGGGTCATAAACACGGCCTTTGTAGGGTTCAAGCATCTCCACCAAGAGTTTCACAATACTTTCAGGTGTATAAAACTGTCCACCTTTCTGGCCTTCTGCTAGGGCAAACTGTCCTAAGAAATATTCATACACACGCCCCAGCACATCCTGACTTTTGGCTTTTTCATCGCCCAAAGCAATGGTTCCAATGGTATCAATCAATCCACCCAAGGTTTGAGGGTCGAGGTTGGAACGACCATAGGTTTTTGGTAAAATACCTTTAAGTGTAGCATTATCTGCTTCAATTAAATCCATGGCATGGTCAATCAACTTGCCAATGTTTGGCATTTTAGCTTGTGATTGAATAAATGACCAACGAGCATTTTCAGGTACAAAAAATACATTTTCTGCACCATATTCATCTTTATCTTCGGGGTCGGATCCGGCATATTCACCTTCACCTGCTACCAATTTGTTATGTAACTCGCTAAAAGCATCGGAGATGTATTTCAAAAAAATTAAGCCTAATACCACGTGTTTGTATTCGGCTGCATCAATGTTCTTACGCAATTTATCCGCTGTTTTCCAAAGCTTTTGTTCAAGCTTTTCGTCTGATCCGTTTCCGTTCGTTTTTGCCATATAATTTTTAAATCTTTTTCAAAACCAATTGTAACGCCTCTTTAAGAAAGGGGGTGTCTTTAAATTCGCTGATAATCTTTTCTGATAAAAACCTTATCTGCAATTCTTTGTAATCCAATTCCAATATTTCGGATAAAGGTTTAATCATAGTAATAGAAATTTGCCTTTCTCCCAATTCTATCTTCGATAGAGTGCTTGTATCAACATCTAAGGCATGAGCAACTATACGCTGCGGAATGCCTTTCACTTCTCGATGTGCTTTTAGATAAGCTCCAAATTCTGCGCTTTTCATTTATTAATTACCATTTAAGTGCCCCATGAAATAACCAATTCTTCAACCAACCTTCGATAGAATTTCCTTTTCTAAAGAATTGCTTAATCGTTTTAGAGGCTGTGTGTTTAGACAACAATGTCAAATATAGTAAATTTTTTACGAGTATAAAGCTGAAAAATGGGCTGTTTTTTATTCTGAACCTACATTACCCGAACTTTAGTTACTTTAGTTACTTTAATGGGGCTAAGTTGTTGTTTTATAAATTCATAAGCTCTGTGTTTCTACAAAGTACTTAAAGTACCCAAGCATCAATTAAAGTACCCTAATCGTCTTTAGCTATTTTTTAAAGTAACTTAAAGTAACCAAAAGTAACGTTACTTTATTGGCAAATACCTTCTAATCTCTTAGTATTCAATTATTATCACTCAATAAAGTAATTAAAGTAACTAAAGTAACCAGTTTTGCATGGTAAAACTCAATTTCAAATGCAAAAAGAAAGGGTTTCTGCTTTTTTGTTCAGAAACCCTTCCGTCTTTTAATTCTTTCCCGTTTCAACTTTTTCCGTTTAAATGCTCATCGGCTATGTTCAAATTCAGTTTATCCAGATAAAACACATAGGCAGAAGTGTAGGTAAATTTCTTGTTTCCGTTTTCATCGTATTCCTGCATTCCACTTTTACCATCAAATTTTCTAAAATACACTTTCTTTGTATCGCATATAAAGGCCGGGCTGTTCTTTAAGTAATACTCCACGGTAGCATCCGGGAGCGGTTTATCGCCTTCACGCAAAGCTTGGGTTTTATACAACCCAAATACCCGACTAACCGATAAATACAATATGTTTTGAGGTTCGGACAGGATGATTTCGCTTCTTTTCCATTCACTATTCTCTTTAAATGTATGTGTTATCTTATCGGCATAAACCACCCGGTAATCGCCTTCCTGAAACAGCATGTTCGAGCTGATAAGGTACTGTACAGTTTTCCAAAAGATACCCAAATCATCATTCCGGGCAGTCTCTTTGTTTTGGCTAACCATCAGCTCTACGAAAAGTTGCATAATGGTATCGTATTTAAAAGGAAGCTCCGCAATTTGTGAAACGGTGGCATAAGCAGAAGCCACTGTAAGCCAGTTGTTGAAT
>JAFGWG010000232.1 GCA_016937255.1 Bacteroidales bacterium | reverse complement strand
GCGCCCCATTCCTCATGATTCAATCCATAAGGAACACCATTGGAAGTATATCCAATAATAAATCCAAAATGATCATCCTGTTCAATCCATCCGGAATCCAAATCAGATTTTACTTTTTTAAGCTTTCTTCTATTTCGTTTTTTGCTCATGGTATTAAGTAACGTTTAGCGGTAGAGTTTGGTAATGTAGTTCTTACCATCAGTGGCAGTTGTTAAGTATTCCTTAATAACTGAATCGGGTGCTAATTCACCATCATTAAAAATGGCTTTAATGTGCTGATTGATTGCGGGTATCGATACATCATACAAGGCCGCCATCATTTTTTGGGTCAGCCAGATGTTTTCATCCTGATAGAGAATCTCCAAGTTTTCCGAATCCCCGCCGCTGGCCGCAATGTAGGTCAGGTACTCAGCGGTGGAACTGCGTAAAGTCACATTATTGGTCTTTTTTTTAGTCATTATAGCTCCTCACACGACTCATTGTGGTGTGTCGGAATTTCCGACATACCCGTTCCTATTGCAGCTTCCCATCTGTAGTATTAAAGAGAACGAAGTTGGAAAACTTTATGGGGAGGTTATACAATTTCCGGCAAACCATGCCGTTTTTTCATGTTCGACGCCGTAGGGGCAGTAATCATAACAATCCCGTGAAAATGATTCGGCATAACGACATGTTCGCCCAATTGCACATTTTCATAATGGTTTGGCAAATCCAACCAACATTGATCGACAATTTTTCCGTATGGATTTACATGCATTTCACCGTTTAAAATTTCACCGAACAAACATTCCCGTTTCGAGGTACACACCGTAATAAAATACGCACCTGCCTGGGAATAATCGTACCCCTGCAATCGGATCGACCGACGGTGATGGATTTTAGGATTGTAGTTCATACTTCCACTCTGCACCAAACCGAGGGCGTTGCGGGGGTGTCCCCCGCAGTGGGGGTAGCGGAAGACCCCGCAGGGAGCGTAGCGACCGAGGAGGCTGGAGCGAGGGGGAGACTTCCCCCTTTATTCATTGCCATCATACCACCCCCTCTTTTTTCAGCTTATTCAGAATGTCTACGGAGTTGATGTGCAGCTTGGAAAATACAAACCATTTTTTGACATCGTGTTCCCGTTGGTTGCTGATGGTTTTGGTGCAAATTGTAATGGAAACCTTTGGCTTGCTTTTGGCAAATAGCACGCGCTCTACCTTTTGGTCGGTCTGGTTTTGTTTGAGCTCTAGGGTGTCTAGCCGTTGGTAAACCTGGGCGTTGGTTTGCAAGAAACGACGCATGGCTACACCCTGTTCTGTGAAGGCATAGTGTAGGTATTTGCGGTGGTGGCCCCGGCCACTTTTTAAGGTCACAAATTGTGACCTTAAGTTTTCCATATCGGACTCGGCAAGTTGAAACATAAACTCTGAGGGAAATCGCTCGATATTTCTTTTTACGGCCAGGTTCAAAACTTTTGATTCCACTCCGTACAGGTGAGCCAATTCTGGATCTAGCATGACCTGAAGGCCATCCATTTGGATTGAGGTGAGGTCACTCATACCCGCTTCACCTTGTTTCATCAAAACATCCTCATATATTCATCAAAAACAAAAAACCGGTTGCGTTGATACCCAGTGGTTTCCCGCAAGATTTTCAATTCAACAAAAATCCGCACCAGTTCATTTGCCGCTTTAGGGGAAAGCCCTGTCATCTTTTGTGCGTCGCCGACAGTGATTACGGGCTTTTTGAATAAATGGTGAAAAAGCTCAAGGGCTTGTTTTGAGCGTTTTCCCAGACTCATGAGCTTTTCTTTTTCAACAAGTGACTTTAGCTCTATTATTTTGTGAAGGGTTTCAATTGACTTTTCTGCCGTAACAATCACTCCGGTTAGAAAGAACTTGAGCCATTGCGCGAGATCGTCTTTTGTTCTAACAAAAGTCAGATTGTCATAGTACAGGGTTTTGTTTTTTTCAAAAAAATCAGAAAGATACAAAAGCGGTTTTTCCAGAAGGCCACTGGCTACGAGGTACAGAGTTATCAACAAACGACCGATTCTGCCATTCCCATCAAGAAAGGGGTGGATCGTCTCAAACTGATAATGACCTATAGCGATGCGCACAAGATGAGGTATTTTAATATCCCTGTTGTTTAGGAAAAATTCCAAGTCTGAGAGTAACTCCGAGAGTTCCGTATGGACCGGCGGAATGAAAACGGCATCAGCCAGTGTTGCCCCGCCAATCCAGTTTTGAGAAACTCTGAATTCACCAGGGGTTTTCCGTTCCCCCCGGCCACTGGAAAGCAAAATCTTATGGGTGTTTTTCAAGAGCCTATTGGATAAAGGGAGTGTTTTTCGTTCATCAATGGCGCTATTCATAGCCGTCACATAGTTATTGACTTCCTTCCAGTCATCCCGTTTTTCGGGATTTATATCTTTTTCGTCAACAAAAGCTTCTTCGATATTGGTCTGTGTTCCTTCAATTCGGCTTGAAACGACTGCTTCTTTAAATATATGCATGATAATGAACATATCCGTATCTGGAACCAGACGGGAAAAAAAGTTTAATTCACCCAATTTGAATGAAGCCTTTTCTAAAAGATCATTGATACTTTCATCGGTCCAAACAAATGAATGATTGATTTTTTGGGGCAAAAAATACTGGTATTCAAACCCTTTTTTGAAACTCCCAGCCTTAAAATCCTCTATATTTATTTTGATCTCCTAAGTAAAAAACAATGTATCTTATTTTACCTAAAGACACTAAAGTAAAATATAAAGAGCTGTACTTTACTTTCATTCCAGATTCACCTGACCCGTTCGATGCTGGCGTGGATGAAGAGAATTTCGTCGGAGCGGTTGCGGTAGCCGCCATTGGCCTTGTTGCGTGATAGCAACCACAGGCAGGCAGGTTGACAATGCAATCCACCAATCGTGCTTCGATTAGGGCTTTTCGATTGAACCTTTGGCCAATACAAAGCCAGCGATACCTGTGGGGCTTAGGTGGTAAAGGTTTTCCTTTTTACCGTCTTGGTGCTCTGCCTTTTGCACAACGCGTGTTGTGCGTATGTGCTTTCTATTCAGTCAGTTTGTTAATATTTAGTCCTATTTTTGCTCCCCAACAATTATCTTTTATACTCAATCCTGTTTCGTCAAGATTCTTTGTGAAATTTGGATTGTATTCTAACTCAAAATATATCAAACCTTTGATTTCAATTCCTAATCCAATTAACGCTCCGATATTAAATTTATTAAAATCCTCAATTGTTGATTCATAGATATTAAATTTCAGTCCTGAACTTGGCTCTTCTATTTCAACGTCTTTATAGGAAATCATATAATCGCCACGTAATCCAGCTAAAAAATATGGAGAAAAATCAGTGTTCAAGGGTTTTATCTTTAGTCCAAGGTTTAGCGCTAAATCATGCAATATCACATTGTCATTATTTGTCCCAGTATAAATTCCTTCTTCAGAAATATGTTTTAAGTTATTCTTAAAACCTTTTTGGATGTATCCAAATTCTGTCCGCAGAGCTAAGAGTTTTCCAAAATCCTTTTCCGCTTGCAAAAAGGCTAGAAATCCAAATTTATATTCATTATCAGAATCAACGTTTACTAATTTATAATCCCAAATCTGAGTAGAATATGAAGTTCCAATGTTAATACCATATCTGTCAATTATCTGACTGTGTGAAATCGTTGCTATTAAAGACAAAGCAAGAATAAATACTAATCTTTGTTTCATAATTTTTATTTGTCTGTTTATGTTTGGTTACTATCGTCTCGCGGCATTACGCATAACGGAGCGGGCTAAAATTAGTGGCCGCCCTCACTTCGTTTTGATGGGCGGCCACTAATTTTAGGACGTGTTAGCAGCTGAAATATACTTAATTATCTACAGAGTTCAATGTGTATGAATTTTCATATTTGAGTTCCATAGATACTGTTTTATCCCGCTTTCACTTACTCCAAGCAAAGTATCACCTTTGACTATTAAATCAATGCAACGAATAGGCAATTTTGCAAAAGAGCTAAAGTTGCGGTTGGAAAGCTTAAATACCTCTAAATCAAACCGATCCCCTTGGCAAATGAACAGAAGACTGTCTTCTAACGCCATTCCTGCGGGAAAGCGAAGGTTCTTAGTTGATATAATTTCGGGGTTATCTAAATCCTTTATATCTACTAACTGAAGAGTATTGAACAAAGATGAAGTTGCCATCTGTTTATTTTTAAATTCTTGCTGTTCAAATACTCTAATTGAGTCTTCCGACCATCCGTTCCTAAAAAACTCAGCTTTCATCCACTGAGAGCTTTCAGATTCCGAATCTTGTGAAGAGTATACATTTGAAAAAAACAAAACATCATCAGGTTCAGTTCTCACTGTAATCCACGCTAAAGAATCTTTTACAATGATAGGATCCCTTACCGATTGAAAATCATTTGGTGGCAAAGTGAAATGGGGGATGTGACTAGTAAAAACAATACTGTCCTCATTTTTAGCATCTATGAAGCTTGTTAATGAGCTTGAGCCTGCAAATAGTCTTTGCTGACTATAAACAAGCATTTCATAATCTACAGAATCCGATGGTACATTCATTCGATTCCTTACTTGAAAATTCTCTAGTTGTTGACGTTTTAGCTTCTTAGGCTTCGAAAGAGTATCTACGTCAAAGGTTTGAATTCCCAAATGATCCGCAAAGAACAGACGTTTTTCACCAAAGGCAAAGCGATTCAAAGAACCGCTTTTACCACCTTTTGATTTGCTAACAGCCTCAGAAGTACCATCATTCAGGAAAAATATTCCATCCATGGGATTATAATATTCAGGACATGCCTCGGTAAAAATATTCTTTTCCCAGGGTAGGTCTTCATCGCATTTTATTTGCGTTTGCTTATAATACTTGTACCCAAGAATAAATCCTGAATCATTAAACAGTTTAGCGCATTGTAGATTGTCTCGGGTATTGTGTAGAGGGTCAAATGCGCCTTTTTCATAAGCAACCAAAGGAAACTCTTTGTGCCTTAAATCGAAAACCAATAAAAGGTCATAGCTATTCGCAAATAAAATATCATTCTTAATGATTAGATCAGTATTTCCAGGTATTTGAATAAAACCATATGGAATCACCATTTCTAATGTATCTGTTGTGTATATATGAATACCCCTATTAAGATCCTGTGCAAAAACATATTTTCGATAAAAGTATAGCCTGCCTGTATTAACTACTTTAACTGGCTTAGACAATTTCACTGCACTTAGATATTGTTCATATGTAACAGTATAGGGAGAGTAATTCGAGGAATATATTCGTTCCCACTGCGATGTGTCAATTTTTGCACAATATTCTTTGCTAGGTATAAATATTGTGTCGTTTCTACGGCTTAAAGGATTGTTTCTTGAAGAGTTATAATCCAAAATGGGATCAATTAATCTCTTCATTTCTTGTTCACCTAGACTATCTTGAATAGCCAAGGCCATAATCGAATCAGGGCGATAAAATGCTTGTCCGTTAGTACTATTGCCTAATCCTTTAATTCCAAAAAAAGAAATACAAGAGCTAAGTGATATTACAAATATTGAAATAAACAATAGATTCATTTTTCCAGCTTGTTTTAAAATCAAGTTCACAGAATTAATTTCCATATCATACTGAATATTACCAAATTAAATTGCAAATCTAATCTATTTCATTGAAACAAAGTAGTCCTTTGTGAATATTAGGAAATCCATTTTTTGCTGCTAACGTTCCGCGTGTATGCGAAGTGCCTGTGTCGCGCCTGCGGCAGGCATTTTGTATACCCGCTGTTATGGGCAGTTATATACTCGATTTCAATTCTGTAAAATCATATAATGCTTTCTACCCAGTTTGAATGTCTTTTATACATCAATGCATTCTTAATCAAAATCTCATTTTTTGTTTCTTCTGCATATTTTCTAGTCCAATCAGATATCGCTATAAGCCTCTTAATTATCATATTGAGCAATTCTTTTCTTGTGTACATAAAAAGCAGATCATCTTTTGAATATGCTTTTAGAAACATATTTATCCTAATATTCATTTCTTCAATATCAAAAGGTGAAACTTCCGATTCTTCTTCTATTGCAACTGTGGGCATAATAGGGATATATCGATATGCAGTATAAGACATATCCCACAAACGACTCCCTGGAGAACATAGATCAAAATCAAACAAACCTACAAAATCGCCATGCACAAAGACACAATTGTATGGAGCAAAGTCATTGTGACAAATAACTTGATGTTCTGTATTTGTATCAAAACTCCATTTAGGGTTATCACATTCAAAATCTACAGTTGCGTCGTGCCATTCTCTCATGCGCAGTGCTACTTGAGTTAGAACACTCTGATTCCAAATCCACGATGGCATTTCATGTGGTACTTCACCCTTAATATAAGATAGTACCTCGGTATTCAAATCAAATGAAATTGGTTCTGGTATCCAATTAATTCCTTTACTTCTTGCATGTTTTAATAATTGATGAATAGTCTCAGTTGATTTTGTTATTTGGCGATAAACTTTATTATCTAAAAGCGTTGGCGCATTCATTAAGCCACCTTCAAGCGTTTGTCCATTTATTTCAATCATGAAATCCTCTTTTGCAAAAATGCACCTATCATTGCCCATAACGTTTGGCGCTATGTAAGAGTTGCCGAATTTCGTGGTTAGCATCCTGTCCGCCAGGACAAGGATGCAAGCGAGAAATTCGCAAGCAAGTTACTGAAAACTAGGCAATTTTACATAGCGTGTGTTAGCATGCGTTATTCAATATCTATTTTATAATTCTTAATTTGCATAGTGCCAGTACCAGACCAAATTTCATTTCCAAATTCAATTGCAGATAAGTAGTCATCAGAGGAAATATGATCATTCCTAACAAGGTATTCTATAAAAGAATGAATATTTACTTGTTCGGACCAAGTAGTATCTTTATTAACAAAAATGAGCAAAGGAAATGAGTACCAATCTGTGTTTTTATAGAAACTATATGTTTCATTATTTATTACAACACTTTCAATTGTTAATTCTGTATCTGGTGGAGTATTTGAATCCAACCAAATCATTATTTCAGCACTTATGTTATCCTCATGAGGTTTATCAGAGCTTGTCAACCAAATATCAAAAGACGTATTATATTTACCATTGAAGGAATATTCTTTATCAAAAGATGAAGTTACAGAATATAACGAGTTTATTTTCATTGGCAATTTTGAGGTTGTTGATTCATCAAACCAAGGGTTCCAACCATAACTTACTCTTGGATATGATGGAAATTTACTCGTTCCTTCAAGTTCCCATTTCCAACCAAAATTTGAAGGATGAATTGTGTCATAGAATATACATTGTGTAAATCCAGAATCATATGAGGCAGCATAAAATCCCCAGACGTTATTCTGTAAATAGTAACTATCATTTATATCGAAAGTCACATATTCCTCACAAGATATTGAATCGTTTCTTATTGTATCAGAATCAATAATAGTATCATTTTCCTCAATCGGATTAATGGGTTCTTCCTTAGTGCAATTCGTTATTAATACTATTATTATAAATGATAATAGTAGTTTTAAGCCAATCTTCTTCATCTGTAAATATGTTTCCTTTTTTTTAATGCATGCTAACGTTTTGCAGCTACAAGAAGTTGGCGATTTCGGAGCACAAAACTGTCTGCCAGCACTGAATTTGAAATGAAGCACAAAGCTTCATTTAACCACTGAAGCGCCAATTTCTTGTAGGTGCTGTTATAAGCTGTTTTAATCATTCCGTATCTCCCATTGAAATAGGATGTCATTGTCAAATAATTCAAGCAGTTTAAAAAGAACACAAAATGTCGCATTGTTTGGTTTAACTATAGCAATCATTCCTTTACTTAGTCTTGCATAATGACTTGGAAATCTAAAAACCATTGGGTCGGTAATATCAGAAAAATTTGTAGCACCTGATGCAATTCTCACAGCTCCGTTTTCGCTATGTAAGTCTACAATTCCGTGTTGGGATTGCAGTGTATTCCAACGAATACTTATAGTTCTGGTGTCAGTCTCTGAAAATTGAACGTCCAAATGAGTCCCACTATGAACAACTGGAATTCGACTTTTTCCTGGTCCAATTAATTTATGAATATCTCCATATTCAAAGGTTTCTTCTTCAACTGCCTTTCGCAAATTGCGATTGAAAAAACCAACACTTACTTTGTTTTCTAGTAATTTCCTAAACCCTTCTGAATATATTGTCCCATTCGGGTCTAGAACGCCAATAATAGCTTCTCTAATACCAGATTTAATAATTAGGTCGGCACAACATTCTTTAGTTTGTCCGGGCTGTATAGTTACACAAGGTTCTAATGTTGTATAAATTGTTGAATCTTGTAAGTCTTCCTTATTCAATTTTTCAATTGCAATTCTTTCAGCATGTATTCCTTTTCTTTCACCACGGTGTCCTGTTGAAAGCAATATTCCGTTTTTAGCAATTACTGCACCTACTCGCGGAAATTCAGAACATTTCAAATGCTCTTCAATTGCAATTTTCATTAAGTCACTCTTTGAATATTGTGTCATTGTTGTCTTGTCCTAAAATAGCTTATAACGTTCGCGTGTAGTGCGAAGTGCCCGCAGGGCATTTTGTCATACACGCTGTTGTGCGATAGTTCTTGCGGCAGTTTTCTCCTCTTCACTCTTGGCCGGTGCATTCCAAGATTGCGCCAGGACGGCGCTATCTTATTCTCATTTCAATATTTCGTTCAACTCAATTCTTACCTGCTTTGGCATATGGATAGGTGAATCAATTCCCTCGATTATTCCATCTTGAAATTTCTCAAGTTGTAAGACTCTGAATTCACCTTTTGCGTGAAAGGTGTGATGTTCAATTACATCAATGATCATAAGCCTCTGATTCCTATTTCTTGTCCACTGAGGAACAGCAAGATAGCGAGAATCGGTTGACCATATCATCGAGACATTGCAGGATTCCCATTGTCTTCCGTCACTAAGCCGTAGCGTTCCAGATGTAGGAGCTCCCATCGCAATTTCTATTGTGTCCTTAATTTCCGCTTGGAATTTTCCGTCGGGACTTTCCAAACTTACGGCACCATCCCATGGTGATATTGTTTCTTTACTCATCTATTTTGCTTCCTTCAATGATTCTGTATATGTATTCATTTATCAAAATGCCTTTGAACTTTCTCTTGTCCTTAATTTTCAGAATTGGTGTTCCAAGTAGATTAGAATGCGTTATTGTCAGGTGCTCCTTTGGAATCGATTTGTTTAGGTACTTAATCGGGTATTCAATAGTAGCGCCATCTTCATCAACGCTTACTCTTTTAGGGAAATTGCTTCCCAGACAAAACCATCCCCAGCCATAAAAGAATAGCCACATAAATCCAAACCAGAATATTGCAAAGACCGGAATGAAGTATATCGGTGATTCACCCTTAATGAACATTGCGATTGGAGCACCCAATCCTCCGCCGATTGACAATATCCAGAATAATACAAAGAAAACCCATTCCATTAATTCCATATGAATGAATAGTGGTGTGATCTTAATCTTGAATGGATTTTTAATGTCAAGGTTGAGTCTTTCCCATTTGAAAAAGAAGCGATTCAATTCTTCTATTAATTCTTTGATTTTCATTTTTCTCTTTCTTATCTGACATGGACGGCAGATATTGTTTTCTGCACCGGCCTCTTAGGAGAAAACTGCCGCAAGAATTTTGCACAACGTTTGGCGGCTAAGCGACGTGGCGAAGTCATGGCGTTTAGGCGCTGTTGTGCGAAGGGAAGAGCACCTTTCTGGTTCAGATAATCTTTGAACCTATTTAAGAATGACATCCCATCGTCCTTCCTTTCTTCCACCACTGCGTCGTAGAAATCCTTCTTGTTGCAATTTCTGAATGTTTCTTTCAATTGAGCGTTCTGTGACACCAATTTTTAAAGCTAGTTCTGGTATGGTTATTTCAGACTTTTCCATGCAGGCTTTAAGAATTTCTGATGAAGTTTTCCCGACGCTTTCCCGACGCTTTCCCGACGCTTTCCCGTCATCACTTGGAGAAGCATGAACAAAGAGTGTCATTGAAATCCCACCATTCATTTGCACAATTTCGGGTTCTGGTAAACCAGCTTCTTTACAGGCATTGATAATTTTTAGAGTTCCACGCCCCCAGGCGTCTATGTAACCACCTAAAAAACAAGCGTTTGCCAATAAAGGATTACGAGGGCGAGAACTATGTTCTTTTTTGAGGTCTTCAAGACTCAAATCGTAGGGCAGAGCCCCTTCATTCCAAATAGAAAGTCGGTCATCATAAACTCGCATTTGTATAGTTGCACCCATGTAGGTGCGGTGAACAAGGGCATTCAAAAGCATCTCTCGAAGGGCGGCGGTTGGGTAAAGGTCGTGTTCCAACCGTTGGAAGCCTTCAAAGGTTATGGGACGAATTAAAAATTTGTGGTTGAGCAGTACTTGGACTTCATGGTACATGTGCACCAGATTGCCTTCAATAATTTCATGAAATCGCAAGTCAGCAGCATCTACCCCAAAACGACCTATTTTAACCTGTATATTGGGGTAAAAGCGCATAGGGTCTTTGCCGAACATAATAATGGCAGCGCGTTTGATTTTTTTGCCATCGGTGAGTTTGAGTTTTTCCAGAAATTCAAAGGTATTTAATCCTTTTGTCTCAGGCAATCGCCCTTTATCGCTACTGTCTTTGATAAATTGAGCAATGCTTTTTTCATCAATGTCTTTAATTGAAGCATTTTCTTCAACCATGTCATCCCATGTTTTGCCAGCTTTTTTGATAAGAAACTCATTGAGCTCCACTCCTGTAAGTTCCATCTTTGTGGTGCCGGAGCGATAATAAAATCTGCCACGCAGTGAAACCGGTACCGAATATGGATTAACCTTAATTGAAATGTATTTCTTATCGTTTTTTTCATGAAGTTGCACATCGCAAATGATACCCATTGAGTTACGGATTTTATTGGGGAGGTATTCCATAAGTTTGGCATAGTCTGAAATGCCCACGACTTTCCCTTTGTCATCTTTGCCTATATGAATCATTCCACCAATGGCGTTGGCAAAACCACAAATCCATTTGAGATAATCATCATGCCAGGATGATTTGAATTCGGTGTTTTGTGATTCGTGCATTATGTTATCCTCTCTCCTGATCTTTGATCACTGTCTTGGCGCTCTGGCTTTTGCACAACGAATGGGCTAAAAGCTGCGTTAGTTGCTTTTAGCTTTTGTTATAGGCTATCTAATAAAGTTGATGGCAGTTAATCTGGGATTCCTGATTTAATATACTTGTACATTCGTTCTCCTTTGTCATCACCTGTAATATGTTTACCTTGAAGCCACTGATCTACCGCATCGGGTATGTCATCATTATTATATCCTCCCAGTGTTTTGGTAACGAAGTTTAGACGATTCCCTGACTGGTTTTCTGCTCCTTCAATAAACTCAGCTGTCTTAACTGCCTCCGTTCGTACTAAAGATCCCAATCCTTCGGCAGCTTCAGCTCTTGGATATCTGCAGGGTAGGATTGGCCCATTAAAATCTTCAGACCATTCCAATGTATTGATGACTTCAGCAGAGATTAATAAGTGACTCGATGATCGTTCCCCAAAAACAACTTGCAAATATGGTGTTTGAGCATCTTTAATCGGCCCTACAATTATGTCTTTATCAAGATTATCTTCATTGTCTTCAGTGTCTTGGTATTCCAATTCGACTTGATCCCTAGGCATCCAGGAAACACCATCATCTCTTTCATCCTGGTGTTCCTCCATTCCTTAATCCTCCGTTCCATCTCTTCCTTCAAATGGATTACTTCTGCTATTATACCACCGATCTTCTGTGCGATCTTCAATATCAAATCCTTCGTCCGCTGTGCTCATCAAATCTTTCCACCAATCATCCGGAATACTTGTTTTTACTACTCCAACACCAGTTTTCCCATCATTGTATTTATGTTCTGAGTTCCAGTAATACATAGCAATATGTTTGGCCTGATCGGGTGAAAAAACTGTGTAATAGCCTTGACCAAATTCTCCTTTCCCTCTTGTTGGGTCAATACCGTTAGAAACTATTGCATTGGCATCTTCTTTTGCAGCGCCATGATATAGAGCAATTCGCTGAACTGTTGAATTATGAGCAGATGAAGATGACAAAGATGAAACTTTTGGACTTACCATTCTATTAGCCTTCACACCCATCACACCATCCATGGAATAGTCAGGAAGGTTCTCAATCTCTGTTTTTGAATTATCAGGTAAGCCTGTGTTGTTTCCTTTTTTCTGAATGAGTTGATGTTGCTGCGCAGAATGGCTACCCATCGTGGCCTGTTGTTGAGCATTTTGTTTTGCTTCAGGTCGATTGTCAACAAACCCAAAACTTTGCTTCACATTTCTTTTCTTCTGTGCAACCGAATTAGCAATAGCTCTACCTTTATTCTCTTTCGGTTTCTCTAAGTGTTCATACATATTTCAACCACCTCAATTGGATTAATTGTCCGTTATAGGCATCTTCCACATTGCCTATAACGTTCCGCGGCTAAGCGACGTGGCGAAGCCATGGCGTTTAGGCGCTGTTGCCAGAAGTTTTCCTTCTTCTTTTCTCATCCTCTCTCTTCTTCTTTCTTCTTCTTTCTTCTTCTTTCTTCTTCTTTATCCGTAACGCCGCGGTTCATCGTCAACTCCCCCCCCCCCGAGCCACTTCCCCGCGATTCTGGGATTTCTACATTCCCTTATTCTTACACGAACAATCCCAATTTTTCGTGGCTTGAGAGAGGCGGTAGTCCGT
>JAFGWG010000231.1 GCA_016937255.1 Bacteroidales bacterium | reverse complement strand
AACAGAAGACCAAGGAAAAACTTACTTTTTGATACTCCTAAAGATGTTTTCTATAAACTTGTTGCATTTGGTAGTTGAATCTACCGGGGGCATTTTTACTGTTAAAAATTTGGTTGACCAGGTATTTCTACGTATATTTGCTAAAAATATCAGATATGTTACAAAGGTTGCTCATTGCCACCCTCCTAACCACCACCTTTGTAGCTTCTCTCTCCGCGCAGCCGTGGATGAAAGCTCCATACATTAACAAAAGCAAACAAGAAGCGAATTTCTATGAAATTCAGCATGCTTTTAATGCATGGTGGGGAGATAAACCCTACGAAAAAGGGAAAGGCTACAAACAATTTAAGCGTTGGGAATATATAACCGAACCATTTTGCTTTCCTGATGGTGAAATGCCAAAAGCATCGCGTTTTATTGAATCGTACTATCGTGCAGTTGAAGATGCCGGAGAAAACAAAAACTCTGAGCAGGCAAATTGGGTACCCATGGGCATTAGCACATGGACAAATGGCTATAGTGGTTACAATCCGGGAAACGGGCGTATAAACTTCATTGCAGAAGACCCTACGGATTCTAATATATTGTATGTCGCCAGTCCAAGCGGTGGAATATGGAAGACGACCAATGGAGGAACGTCATGGAATACTACTTTTGACGATCAGCCACAACTGGGAACTTCATGCATTGCCATTCATCCAACCAATCCCAGTACTGTATTTGTAGGAACCGGTGATAAAGACAGCTGGGATACCTATGCAATGGGCATCATGAAATCTACAGATAACGGAAATACATGGATTGATGGAGGATTAAACTCAGGGCTTAACTACAACAATATCAACAAGATACTTATTAATCCTGAAAATCCAAATACCATGCTGGTAGCCACTCCAAGCAATATTTTCCGTTCAATTGACGGAGGAAATAACTGGACTGCAGTATATAGTGGCACCGACATCAGAAACATGTTGTACAAGCCTGGTGATACTACAACGATTTATTGTGGCGGTAATGTATTTCTAAAAAGCACTAATGGTGGACTTACATTTGTTCCCAATACCAATATACCAAATGATACTTGTAGGGTAGAAATTGCTGTAACAGCTGCAAATACTGCTTATGTATATGTACTGGCCTCTAATTCCAGCAATTCTTTTGGAGGTGTTTATCGTTCAACAGATAGTGGCAGTTCTTTCAGTTTAAGAGCCAACTCCCCTAACCTCTTGGGTTATTCAGAGATTGGTGATGATGATGCAGGTCAAGCTTGGTACGACCTTGCCATTGCAGCTTCACCCCAAAATGCAAATGAAGTATTTGTTGGTGGAGTAAACGTATGGAAATCTACAGATGGTGGAAGCAATTGGGATATCAGCAGCCACTGGGTGTATGGTGGAAGCTACGGATACACACATGCCGATATTCATTATTTGGAATTTTACGGCAACAGATTATATTGCGGAAGTGATGGCGGAGCTTTTGTAAGTCACGATTTTGGTAACACCTGGAATGATATTTCTTCGGGACTTGAAATTTCTCAGTTCTATGCATTCAGCAATTCACATGCAAATGAAAACCTTGTAGTTTGTGGAGCGCAAGACAATGGCAGCAATATGTATAATAATGGCAGCTGGACACACGTTTTTGGAGCAGATGGTTTTGACGCATTATGTCATTATACAGATCAAAATACATTTTATGCATCGTATCAAAGTGGTGGAATATTGAGAACTACTGATGGAGGTGCTAATTTCGACTATATCAATACTACTGGTCAAGATGGTAGCTGGTTAACGCCTATTGCTATGCATCCAACGAATAGTAATATTATATACATAGGCCTTGAAGATTTATTTAAAAGCAACGATGCCGGTAATAATTGGATAAATTTAACCAACGGATTAACAGGTGGCGATAAGTTAGATGAGCTTAGCATTGCACCTACCGATGCCAATTATATTTATTTTTCTGAGAACGACACATTGTATTACAGCAGCAATGGCGGAAACACCTGGAATGCGAGCAAACCTTCTGGTAGTTTCTATATCACAGGAATTTCCGTTTCTAGCACTGATCCTCAAAAACTTTGGATTTGCAGCACATCTTCAAGTGGAGATCGCGTTATGGAAAGCACTGATGGCGCGCAAACCTGGTCAAATATTACATTCAACACCAATGGATTGGGTATTAATTGCATTATTGAAGACACTCATTATCCTGGCACACTGTATATTGGTACGCAAACAGGTGTGTTTTTGAAAGATTCGAGCATGAGCAATTGGATTGCCTTCGACGATGGTCTGCCAACAGTAATAGTTCGTGAACTTGAAATTACAGCATCGGGTAGCAAATTAAGAGCTGCAACTTATGGACGTGGAATGTGGGAATCTAATGTTTACCAAGCTACTGCTACTGATGAGCTGAGTGATATTCATATTGATATCTACCCAAATCCTGCTACAGACATTGTAAATATTCATAGTGAAAACTCTGTCTTACCTAATGAGATTTATATTTTCAATGTTAGCGGAGAACTAGTTTCTACATCGTACACAGAGAATAATCGCAGTACCTTAAATGTAGAGAATCTGGCTCCGGGCAATTATTACCTTCGTTTTGATATGACAAATGGTCGTCAGGAAATTAGAAAGATTGTAGTAATGCACTAATAATGTGTAATACGCATTGGAACTTAGCTGAGAACTACCATTCTATGGAAATATTCCTGGAAGAAGACTTGGTTATTATAATAGACTGGTTTGATCCTAGCAAAAACCCGAATATTCACAGAATCACTTTTGATGAATTTCTTGAAGGAAAATGCGATTATGAAATAATGATGGCATATGGTGGATGGGTGGTAAAAGAAATAAGAGACAGTATATTATTGCTGAAGAAACTAAAAAAATAAAACCACTAATTTATTGCAGGATTAATAATTTTTCCTATTTTTGCAAACTCAAAATGGCCCCATAGCTCAACTGAATAGAGTATCTGACTACGGATCAGAAGGTTTCAGGTTTGAATCCTGATGGGGTCACAAAAGGAAAAGGGAGTTTACCAGCTTCCTTTTCCATTTAGTAAAGAAAATATTTTAGATTTGCATCTATATCAAAAAAACACTGTATATTTGCACTTCGTTTTAAATGAAATACAGCGATCATGAACAAGGGAGAACTGATCAGATTTGCAGAGGAGCAACTCACAGAGAAGAAGAAATTACCTGTTTTCAGAGCAGGAGACACCATCACCGTTAAATATAAAATTACGGAAGGTAATAAAGAACGTATTCAGGATTTCCAGGGTATAGTTCTTCAGATGTCTGGAAAAGGATCTTATAAGACTTTTACAGTACGTAAAATTTCTAATAATATTGGTGTTGAGCGTATTTTCCCGATCAGCAGTCCTTTCCTCGATGATGTTATTGTTAACAAACGCGGTGTAGTTCGCAGAGCGAGAATTTTCTATCTTAGAAAACTTCGCGGTAAAAAAGCAAGAATTAAAGAAAGAAGAAGATAATTTCTCAAGCCACGCCGAAAGCGTGGCTTTTTTTTGTTCACTATCTCCCCTATTATATTTTTCCGAAAAGGATAAGCGCCTCTCTTTCTGATGCTTGTTGAACTATTAGTTTCAAAACTTTGCGGAATTTGCTTTTGGTCAACATTCAAACGTCGCGATATATTTGCGAGTGGCGGCTTGGAATCGTTGACCGGGGAGGGCTTTATGCCATTT
>JAFGWG010000230.1 GCA_016937255.1 Bacteroidales bacterium | reverse complement strand
ACAAAAGTGGCTCAACTATGTAATCCAAAACATCAACGACTCCAAAAATTCTGAGATCAAATATCTGCTCCCGCAATTTATCGATAATTTAAAATTAATCTAGCACGGTCTTACTGGGGTGGATACTTAGCAACTGGGTTTTGTGTTTAATCAGAGTGATGTCTTTTCTTGTCTTATTAGTTTTTGGTTACTTATCATTTTGTCCGTAAGATACGAAGAACAAATTTATTTTGTGTGTTTGGCAACCTTAATTGCCCATCAGGGCAAACGTGGGCAGGGAATTGTAAGTTTATTAGCAAGCATTAGGCCGTGTGAACGGCTTGTGCGGGCTTACCAATTGCTTACAATATGCGTTGGCTTTTAATTAAGTCCAGTGCTTCTAAAAGTTGTTGATTGTCTTCGAGTGCGATTCGTGCAACTGCATAGAATTCTCTCATACAATCGTCGAGATTGCCAAAGGCTGCTCGTTTGCCGTTAGCAGCCTTTGGCAATTATTTCTTGATTATTTTTTTCTGATAGTTTTGGTTTTTGCTACTTACTTTTATCAAATAGAGGCCGTTGGTAAACGTCGACAAGTCTATTTTTGAAACTTTTTCCTCTTTTGAAATTATTGTAGCTAGTTTCAGCTGTCCAATGCTATTATAAACTTCAATGTTATAATTATTTTCCTGCCATTCCTCTATCGAAATCTCCAATGAACCGCTGGTAGGATTAGGATAAATTAGAAGCTTGTTTGAGCCATTCCTTTCATGTATGCCAGTATTGCTTAAATTCAGAACAGTAACTGCTACCTGATTGGTAGGTGAATCAACCGTTCCATCGTTTACAACTAGTGAGAATATATAATCAGTATCGGTGGTTACTTCCGGGGCAATAAAAGTTGGCTTTGCTAAAGTTATTGAACTTAAGGTTATTTCAGCCGGAGCAGTCCATTTATACGTGAGTGGGTCACCATCAGGATCAGAAGAAGCAGAACCATCGAGCGTAACGGTTTCGCCCTCATTTACTGTTTGATTCGAGGATATATTTGCAACTGGCGATTTATTTACATTTTTTACAGTTATCACAACTTGGTCAGTTTGAGAATCAATAGTTCCATCGTTTACAACTAGTGAGAATATATAATCAGTATCGGTATTTATTTCCGGGGCAATAAAATTTGGTTTTGAAATAGTTGTTGAACTTAAGGTAATTTCAGCCGGAGCAGTCCATTTATACGTGATTGGGTCACCATCAGGATCGGAAGAAGCTGAACCATAGAGCGTAACTTTTTCGCCCTCATTTACCGTTTGATTAGAAGACGTATTAGCAACAGGCGGTTTATTTACATTTTTCACAGTTATTACAACTTGGTCAGTTTGAGAATCAATAGTTCCATCGTTTACGATTAGTGAGAAAGTATAATCAGTATCGGTGGCTACTTCCGGGGCAATAAAAGTTGGCTTTGCTAAAGTTGTTGTTAAGGTTATTTCAGCCGGGGCAGTCCATTTATACGTGAGTGGGTCACCATCAGGATCGGAAGAAGCTGAACCATCAAGAGAGAACTGTAAGTTCTCATTGACAGATTGATCGGTTCCCGCATTAGCAAATGGTGGGGCTTGGTTTGGAAGCTCAATAATATTTACAAAATCTTTCCATAGTGGTGCAGTGGCATATAGAGTTTTGCTGCCAAATGGAACATACAAGGTGCAGGTGTTTTTATCTACGAGACCAAAAACATTAGAAGATATATCTAAACTAGGTGGAGGCTTCTTAAAGACATATATTGATCTCAATCCTTTACAACCCAAAAAAGCCCCAATATCGATAGTAATAATTGAAGAAGGAATTGTTATTGTTGTTAATTGACTACATTCCGCAAATGCATACCATCCTAATGATATAATAGAAGAAGGAAGTTTCATCGAAGTTAAGCCATCACACTTAGCAAAAGTAGCATATCCAATTGAAGTGACAGAAGCAGGTATGGTTACATTCGTTAATCCGCTACAGAAATTAAAAGCAGCTCTGCCAATAGAAGAGACAGACGAAGGAACAATATAGCTTCCGTTTTTTGAAGTTGGGCATTGGATTAATTCCGTTTGAGTTTTATTAAAAAGGACACCATCAATAGAGGAGTAATAATTATTATCTGCATCTACATTTATCAATACATTAATACGGACAAATGCTCCCCTTCCAATTGAAGTAACAGATGATGGAATGTTAATATTGGCAATATTAAAACAGTATGAAAAAGCACTTTCTCCAATATAAATAACTGATGGAGGAAAATTAATGTTTTTTAAGCCCATACAGTTTTCAAAAGCAGATTCTTCAATAATATTCACAGATGAAGGAAGAGATATTGAATTAAGAGTTGCTTTCCCTTGTTTAGTACTTTTCAAACAAAAAGCATGGTTTGGGATTCCATTTGCAGGATAATATGTTGTCCATTCTCCACCGGTACCTTCGGTTCCTGAATATGCAACAATTGTCACATCATCCAAATTAATATCAGATAATGCTGGCATTTCATCGCGCATGGTTTTAAAATCGCGGGCATCGATAGTGCCGGTTAATGTAAGGTGTTTAATGCTTGATAATTGCCCGGCGAGAATTGTTTGTAGGTTTCCTGCTGTAACTTCAACTTTACCTAACTGTGTAACTGTGATTGTTTGTGGATCTATATCTTTTGCTGATATTCTTACCACTGCTGTACGCATTGATTCAGTTGGGTTTGCTAAGGTGGAGAAAGTGATTGTATCTATACCAGCAAGCCCCACAGAGGGATTAACAGTAAGCCATGTTTGATCTGAAGTAGCTGACCAGTCTGTACTGGAAGAAATAGCTACCTGGGCTGTGCCTCCTTTGGAATCTATACCTAAACTATTCATCGAAAAAAATATTCCCGGCATTTCAACAATATTTACAAAGTCTTCCCATTGTTTTGAAGTATCATATTGTGTTTTACAGCCAAAGGGGACATATAATGTGCAGGTGTTTTTATTTACAAGGTTAAATACATTTGAAGAATTAATTAAACTTTGTGGAGAGGTATTATAAGAATATATTGATTTCAATCTGAAACAACCCCAAAAAGCCTGGCTGCCAATAGAAATAATCGAAGAGGGAATAGTCACAGATATCAGATTACTGCATTCTATAAATGCAGTAGATCCTATTGATATAACAGATGTTGGAATTTCCATTGATGTTAAGCCATAACAATTAGAAAAAGCGCTATTGCCTATTGAAGTGACAGAAGAAGGGATAATATAACTTCCATTTATTGAAGTAGGGCAATGTATTAATTCCGTTTGGGTTTTATTAAAAAGGACACCATCAATTGATGAGTATTTGCTGTTATCTGCTTCTACATTTATCAATCCACTTGAAGAACCAAATGCTGCATCTCCAATTGAAGTAACAGATGATGGAATGTTGATATTAGCTAAACTGGTACAGCTCCAAAAAGCACAATCACCAATTGAAGTAACCGACGGAGGGATGTTGACATTTGTTAGACCTTCACTCTCCCAAAAAGCACAATCTCCAATTGAATTAACTGATGGTGGGATTGTTACAGATTCCAATTTTGTACATTCCCAAAAAGCCCGTGGCTCTATTGAATTTACTGAAGCAGGAATTGTGTAATTTCCTGTTTTAGAAACAGGGTAATGAATTATTTTTGTTTTATTTTTGTTAAACAATACCCCATCAACACTTGAATAGTTCGGATTGTTTGAATCAACATTTATGAATGCAGCACATATTTCAAAAGCACGAGCAGCAATACTGTTTACTGTTGAAGATATATTTATTGTTGATAAATATTGACTGTTCCCAAAAGCTTGCATTCCAATTGAAGTTATTGTGGCTGGTAAGGTGATTGATTTAAGAAAATTCTGGCCACGACACGGAATTATGTAAAATGCATTATAAGGTATTTCATTTGCCGGATAATCAAATGGCGCATTAGCTGTTCCTTCGTAGCCTGAATAAGCAACAATTGTTACATCGCTTAAATCAACATCAGTTAGTGCTGGCATGGCATCGCGCATGGTTTTAAAATCGCGGGCATCGATCGTGCCTGTTAAGGTTAATTTTGAAATAGAAGTTGCTTTTTCTGATATGGAACTATATAAACTGCCTGGTGTAACACAAACTGCAGCCAACTGATAAACAATAATAATTTGATCGCCAAAACCCGGTGACGATATTGTAACTGTATCTGATCGGTCACTCCCGGTTTGGTTCTCAGAGGCAGTCAAAGTAAGTGTTGTTTTTCCTGAAACTCCAGAACTTGTACTTAGTGAGAACCATGTTTGATCGGATGAAGCTGTCCAGTTGGCGCTGGAACAAATATCAACAGAGGCAGTACCTCCTTTTGAAGCTATATCTATTGCATTTGAAGAAAGAAAAAAACCGTTGTAACCATCAGGCAAATTTCCCGGAACAAGATTTATTATAGCAAATTGATCCTCACTAAAATTATACCAGCCAGGATTCAGGTTGCCCAAATAGAAATATCCATCGGAAGAACCACCCCACCCCCAGTTGAAGTGGAAGTATTCTTCATTTTGATATCCATCGCATATAAACGAATGTGGTGTTGAGCTACCACCCATGTACCAGATCGGATGTCCAAAATCTAATTCAGATTTTAACAGGTTTATCCATTCGCTTGTATTAAAACCACTCTTATTAGCCATCACAACATTTGAAGAGTAATTAAAATACTGAACCAATTCATCTCTTGGATCTGATGCACCTGAACCACTTGTACCATAATCAGTTTCAAGTGACACCCCACAATGATACATCAAGGTAGCAACAGCATCGTTCTCACTGTTAACGCTATTGGGCATTTGGCTCCATTGGTAAGTGGTTGAACCAAAATCGGCTGAAAGATTTCCATAGGTTGGATGATCGTATGAATGTGAGCCAGTTCCTTTGGTTGGATAATTCCAATATTTCATGATTTGAGCCATGGCCGTAATTGTACAGCCTGTATACACCTGGCCACAAGGTCCGGCGACATCAGCAGGACACATGGCATTATAGAAACACCCCTGATCCCATTTCGTTTGTATAAGTGGTTCGACCGATGTTGTTTCAATAGTAGAACTTTTAAGGCTCAAATTTTGCCACTTAGCTTTTGTTGCACTATTCGCTTGGATATTGTTATTTTTAATGTATTCAATTTCCTTTTTACGGTTGTCCATCCAATCAATGAAGGCTTGCGGTTGTTTTTTCTCATCGAAGCTTTCTTCTGTGGAATACCCAAGTATTGGCCAGATACGCTGGTCGGCAGAAACGATAACAAAACTCTTGTTAATGGTGTCGTTTAGAATATAGTAAAGGGTATCTTTATTCTCGACTGCCGCTTTAACTGAAGTAAAGTGAAAGGTACTCCTATTGATACTAGTTGATTTTAGTGTTGGTTTATCAATGGAAGCCAGATGATGTTCTGCAATGGTTTTTGCTGTATGAATATTGACTGGTTGTGCAATTAAAATGCTGCTAATTGAGCATAAGAAAAAGGAAAACAAGAGTCTAACTTTTGGTTTCATAAAATGGGATAAGGTTAATAAAAGTTGATTTACTAAATATATCATTTATTTTTATGCGGATGTTTTTATTTTCAGAATAACCTCAAATCCGCACGTACGAATGTTAAATAATCGGGAAGCCCAGTAGAATCAGTCTCCACAAGGCTTTCCCGATTAAATATTT
>JAFGWG010000229.1 GCA_016937255.1 Bacteroidales bacterium | reverse complement strand
TTTTTGGGAAAATCAATGAGGCTATAATCGATAATCCTAAAACGGAAACGATCATAATCAGGCTTTCAACTGTTCCAAATCCTATTTTTTTCAGCCAGATCTCAAACAACATTTTTAATCCGATTAATCCGAGTAAAACAGAGAGACCTGTTTTAAGGTAGTGAAACATATTAATGACATTACTTAGTAAGAAGAAAAGCGATCTCAGACCCAGAATGGCAAAAATATTTGAGAAAAATACTATTTCAGGATCTTTGGTGACGGAAAAAATGGCTGGAATGGAATCAACAGCAAAAATGACATCGCTAAATTCAACCACAAGTAAAACCAGAAAGAGTGGGGTGATCATTCTAATGCCATTCTTCTTAATAAAAAAATGCGCTCCTACAAATCGAGGAAAGACTTTAAAACGTTTTGAAGCAATTTTAACTATTGGATGATGCGATACATCCATATTGTTTTCTTTGTCTTTTGAAAACAGCATTTTCCCTCCGGTAAATACGAGAAAAGCACCAAAAATATATAGAATCCAGTCGAAACGATGAATTAGAGCCGAACTTGTAAAAATAAAGAGAAAGCGCATAATCACGGCGCCAAGTATGCCCCAAAACAAGACCTTTTTATACAGTTTGCGTGGAACTTTGAAACTCATAAAAATGAGCATCATGACAAAGAGATTATCGATCGAAAGCGCATATTCAATAATGTATCCGCTTAGGTATTCTAATCCCAGATTCTTTCTGTACACTTGCAGGGCGTCTTGAAAATTTAAGCCAGAAATATCAATGGAATGCTTATGTTGAGAAATGACTTGTTTTAAGTGGTCAGCATCGCCAATATTGTGTATTAGTTCTCCTTTCCAGAGAATAAAAAAGTAGAAACCTATGGCAAGACTAACCCAAAGTAATACCCAAAGGGATGCTTCCCGAAAAGACAACACATGTTGTTTTTTGTTGAAAAGCCCAAGATCAAGTAGTAGCAAAATTGAAATTCCTACTAAGAAAGAAGTGAAGAAAACAACTTCATTCATGGGTAACCCTTATTATAAAAAATGCATCGTTAATACAAGAATCCGAGCAAAATACCCGCGGCAACCGCAGAACCAATCACACCGGCCACGTTGGGTCCCATGGCATGCATAAGCAAGTGGTTGGTTTTATCGTATTGCTGTCCAATCATTTGCGAAACACGAGCAGAGTCTGGTACGGCAGAAACTCCTGAGTTTCCAATAAGTGGATTGATTTTGCGTCCATCTTTAAGAAAGATATTGAGGAATTTTACAAATAGAACACCAGTTGTTGTAGCAATAACAAATGATCCGGCACCAAGTGCAAAAATTCCGATAGATTTCATTGTTAAGAAAGTGGTAGCTTGTGTTGAGGCACCTACAGTTAGACCAATCAGAATGGTAACAATATCGATTAGAGGCCCTTTAGCGGTATCTGCCAAACGCTTCGTTACTCCGCTTTCTTTAAGAAGGTTTCCGAAGAACAGCATGCCTAGCAGCGGCAAACCCGATGGAACAATGAAACATGTTAGCAGCAATCCAATTAATGGGAAAAGAACCTTTTCTCGTTTAGAAACAGCACGTGGCGGTTTCATGCGTATAACTCTTTCTCTTCCATTGGTTAGAAGCTTCATAATAGGTGGCTGAATAACAGGAACAAGAGCCATATAGCTATATGCCGAAATGGCGATGGCTCCCATGAGATCAGGCGCCAACTTCGAGGAAAGGAAGATGGCTGTTGGACCGTCGGCACCTCCAATTATGCCAATTGCCCCTGCTTCTTGAGGTGTAAACCCCAAAAATAGCGCGATCATATATGCTCCAAAAATTCCAAATTGGGCAGCGGCACCGATTAAAAATAATTTTGGGTTGGAAATCAGGGATGAAAAATCTGTCATCGCCCCAATCCCAAGGAATATCAATGGTGGATAAACCCCCTGAATCACCCCGAAATATAAATAATTCATTACACTCCCTGTTTCATAAACTCCCAGTTTTAACCCAGGATGAAAGGGAATATTTCCAATTAAAATACCAAAGCCAATGGGAACCAGAAGCAGAGGCTCATAATCTTTTGTGATGGCCAGATAAATAAATATCAAACCAATTGCAATCATGATTACGTGACCCCAGGTAATATTTCCAAAGGCAGTATATTCAATGAATTGCTCGAATCGTTCAAATAGAAAATTGACAAAGCTCATAATTAGCCTCCGATTTCTATTAATATATCACCTTCCATTACAGGGTCACCTTTGTCAAATTTAATTGACAAAACCTTACCTTCTTTATCTGAATTAATAACATTTTCCATTTTCATGGCTTCTAATGTCATCAACTTTGTTCCAATACTTACTTCGGCACCTTCCTTAATATGAATATCTAATATGGTTCCGGGTAAAGGAGACTTAATTACGCCGCCGGCAACTGCCGCTTTATCTGGCGACGATGTTTTTGGCTTTGACTCAACTGCATCGGTTATTGGATTTAGCTTAGACCTTACAAGCTTTGGAGTTTTGCTCGGTTTTATGTCGCGATCCATCTCAATATCATAATTGGTTCCGTTTACCGAAACCTGAGCTTTGTTCTCCTCAATGTCGCCGATTTCAACGTCGTATTGATTACCATTTATATTGAATGTGAATTTTTTCATAGCACTTGTTCGTGTTTATCAGTTTCTTTTCTGAGGCCAGGGCCTTAACATATATAATTTTGAACTCCAGGGAGAATATGTTTTGGATATCTTTCGAATAGTAATAATCGTATCCTCAAGATCATGCATTTGATGAACGTAAATATGCATCGACATGGCAATGGCTGCTGCTACTTCTCCCGAAATACTTTCTTCTTCTACCACCACTGCAGCTTCTTCAACAGTCTTATGCTTTTTGAGATCTGAGCGGTAAAGTCGACTGCCATATTTGAAAACCAAATATGATAAAACAAGAGCTGTCATTACGACAAACATGGCAATTATTGCCATTCCAATTCCTATGGGGTCAAATTCTAGAAAATTGTCTGCGCTATGACTGGTTTTTGGTGGCTCATTCGACTGCATTGGCGTAGCTACTTCATGATAAACCCATGGTTCAGCACCGTCGGTTTGTCGCAAATATGAAGCATCTTCTTTTGTGAAAGAATAAGAAACAGAATCAATTATGGTTACACCATCGCCATCAGTAAGGTAAACTACTCCGCTGGTATCTAGTTTGAAATTGCAATGAAAAGTACTTTTGTTTGAATTGCCGTCGCAATAAAAAACCAAATAACTACGCTGCGAAATTTTGAAACGCACATCATTGGGTAATTTGTATAAGGTCAAATTTTTAGGGTCATTACTCAAATAAAGCCCAGCCATATTAATGCTATTGTAGGCTGTATTGAAAATCTCTACCCAAGGCGCATGATCACCAAACTGATCTATAGGCCCTTTCTCGTTTAGTGCCTGCACTTCATTCAGCCGAAGGTCAGAACTGTATTGAGCATGAGTAATACCTGTCAGCAGCAATCCGACCAGAAAAATAAGAAATGATTTTCTCAAATTCATAATTTATCCGATTTATAGTGGAATTGTACTGTGTTTCTTTGGAGGTAGATTTTGTTTCTTGGTAGAAAGCGCCTGTAATGAACGAATAATACGGAAACGTGTATTTCGGGGTTCAATTACGTCGTCAATATAGCCATATTTTGCAGCCTGATAAGGGGATGCAAATTTTTCTCGGTATTCTACTTCCTTCTCGGCAATGAACTTATTTCTTTCACCCTCGTCGGTTATTTCTTTAAGTTTCTTGCCTTCTAATATCTCAATGGCTCCTCGAGCGCCCATTACTGCAATTTCAGCAGATGGCCATGCATAGTTAACATCTGCGCGAAGTTGTTTTGAACCCATTACATCATGTGCACCACCATAAGATTTTCTTAAAGTAATAGTGATCTTTGGTACCGTGGCTTCTCCATATGCAAAAAGTAATTTGGCTCCGTTGATGATAATTCCACCATATTCCTGTGAAGTACCGGGTAAAAAGCCGGGAACGTCAACAAGAGTGATAATTGGAATATTAAATGCATCGCAGAAGCGAACAAAACGTGCACCTTTGCGGCTGGCTTCAATATCAAGAACTCCGGCCAAATAATTGGGCTGATTGGCTATAATGCCAACACTCATGCCATCGAAACGGGCAAAACCTACTACAATATTTTGAGCATAATGACGGTGAATTTCGAGAAATTCACCATTATCTACCAGACTTTCAATAATGTCTTTAACATCGTATGGTTTATTGGGATTGTCGGGAATAAAATAGTTTAATGCATCTTCCAATCTATCGATAGGATCATCGCATGCAATAATGGGTGGGTCTTCCATGTTGTTTTGAGGCAGAAATGAAATGATTTTACGAATCAATTGAATGCCTTCCTTCTCATCATCTGCAAGAAAATGTGCTACACCACTTTTGCTTGCATGTACCATTCCCCCACCAAGTTCGGCAGTAGTTACTACTTCTCCGGTAACAGTTTTAACCACCTTCGGCCCGGTAACAAACATATAGCTGTTTTCTTTCGACATGACGATAAAATCAGTCAAAGCCGGACTGTAAACTGCACCACCTGCACATGGACCAAACACTGCTGAAATCTGTGGAATTACACCCGAAGCCATAATGTTTCGCTGAAAAATATCTGCATATCCACCCAAACTTTTTACGCCTTCCTGAATTCGAGCTCCACCAGAATCATTAATGCCAATTAAAGGAGCACCCACTTTCAATGCATGATCCATGATTTTGCAGATCTTATTGGCAAATGCTTCTGATAATGACCCGCCAAATACAGTGAAATCTTGAGAAAAGACATATACCAGTCTTCCGTCAATAGTTCCGTATCCGGTAACAACACCATCTGAAAGGTATTGCTGTTTTTCAAGGCCGAAATCATGACAGCGATGCGACACAAACATGTCAAATTCTTCAAATGAACCTTCATCGAGAAGCATTTCCAGTCGCTCGCGTGCTGTTAGTTTGCCTTTAGCGTGCTGACTTTCGATACGGTCAGCTCCGCCACCCATACGCGCTTTATCGCGCTTATCGAGTAATTCTTTTATTCTGTCTTCAATAGCCATTGACTACTTGTTTTTATTTTCGCAAAATTCCATTAATACCGAATGTGTTGATTTTGGATGCAAAAAGCCTATGTCTAGACCTTCTGCCCCTTTACGTGGGGTGTGGTCAATTAATTGCACCCCTTTTTCTTCTGTTTCTTTAAGCGCAGATTCTAAGTTTTTCACAGCAAAAGCCAAGTGATGAATGCCTTCACCTTTCTTTTCTACAAATTTACCAATAGGCCCTTCAGGATCTGTGCTCTCTAGTAACTCGATTTTGGATTGCCCAACCTGAAAAAATGCAGTACGCACTTTTTGCTCCTTTACCTCCTCAATGCCATAACATTTTAGGCCCAAAACATCTTCATAAAAACGAATGCTGTCCTCAAGATTAGACACCGCAATTCCGATGTGTTCTATATGTGTTAATTCCATAACAACTATTTTTTACAAAAGTATACTTCTATTTTATATTATCCCAATAAATCATAGCTTTTTTTTTGATTTATTTCAAGTTATTTCCTGATTTTTAATTGAAGTGTGAATTATTTAAAAGTAAGCATAAAAAACATGTAATCAGTAATATAAATACTTTTTTGATAAATATCATTGTTAAATACTTGCGTTCGTTAATCAATTAATAGTAAATTCGGTACGTAAATACCTAAATATTCCAATGATGAAAAGGGAAATTATTGAAATTAATGAAGACAAATGTAACGGATGCGGAATTTGTGCGCACGGTTGTCATGAGGGAGCAATTCAAATGATTAATGAAAAAGCAGTTTTAATTAATGAGTTGCTTTGCGATGGTTTGGGCGCTTGTATTGGTGATTGTCCTCAGGATGCAATTCAGGTAACAATTCGTGAAGCTGAGCCCTATAGCGAAATAAAGGTGATGGAAAGTCTTGTTCCTAAAGGGGAGGCTGTTGTTTTTGCACACTTAAAACATTTGCAACAATATGGTGAAGAAAAATGGCTGGAGCAGGGGAGAGAATTTCTTTTGAAACATCAGAAATCTATAAATTTTGATTGTACTGCATTACTGGTGCGGTTAGAAGCTGAAAATATTTTTAATAATATTCAACAGGATTGTAGTCTCGGGTCTTGCCCTGGTAGTGAAGAGAAAATTATTGCTGAGAAGCCTGAAACATATGCCGTGGATGTTCAACAGGAATCTGCATTAACGCATTGGCCAGTGCAATTGCATCTGATAAATCCACAATCTTCGGTTTTTCATAATGCCGATCTTCTTATGAGTGCCGATTGTGTATCGCATGCCTTGGGGAATTTTCATTCTCAATTTTTGAGAGGAAAGAAATTGGCTATTGCTTGTCCAAAACTTGATTCCAATACGGAGGCCTATATCGATAAATTGCAGGTCATGATTGCAGAATCTAACTTGAAGTCTATACATATAATGATGATGGAAGTTCCTTGTTGCCATTCTTTACTTTCGATGGTGAAAGAAGCAATGCAACGAAGCCGAAGACTTATTCCTCTTAAAATTAGTGTTGTCGGCACGGATGGTTCTATACGGAGTGAAGAGTGACAGACAGAAATTCATAGCCATGCTTTTCGTCACTCAGAGCTTATCGAAGAGTGGCAGACGAATAGCCCGGACATCTCATCGTCCAATACACGTAGTCGAAGTAGAGGTTCTAAGTTCGTGCGGCTGTAAAACCTTGAAGGTTTGAGC
>JAFGWG010000228.1 GCA_016937255.1 Bacteroidales bacterium | reverse complement strand
ATGAATGACTCTTTTCATAATGATATTTTTTACAAAGATATGAAAAAGGGGGGAATTTATTTTGGTTCGATTTTCTATTCGCTCTTAAGGTTATATTGGATAACTCAAATCATGCTTTGTGTTTTCAACATTTCATCATAGATCTTTTATCTTTGCAAAACCATGTTTCCACAACTGACAGATAATAAATCCTATTTTTCTCGTGCTGCAAGGGCGTTTACAGCCATGAAATCACGGAATTACAGGTTGTATATCACTGGGATGCTGTTTTCGACAATTGGAACCTGGATTCAGGTGGTGGCAATGGGTTGGTTGGTATATCGTTTAACAGAAGATGTCTATTTGTTGGGATTAGTAACGGTTGCCGGACAGGCTCCTTCTGTTATTGTAACACCCTTTGCAGGAGTATATTCCGATAGAATGAACCGCCGAAAAGTGATTATGATTACTCAGATTTTCATGATGATTTTTGCTTTGGCTCTGGCTGCTTTAGTGATTACTGAAACCATTGAAATCTGGCACTTGTTTGTCCTTGCAGCATTGAATGGAATAGCTTCTTCAGTAGATACTCCATTTCGCCATACTTTCGTTCGTGAAATGGTCGATGATCCTTCGCATATTCAAAACGCTGTGGCGCTAAATTCTACACTTTTTAATGCGGCAAGAGTTGTAGGTCCTGCAATTGGCGGATTTCTGATTGCCCTTGTGGGTGAAGGTTGGTGTTTTGGTATCAATGGCTTAAGTTTCATGGCGGTAGTTATTTCTTTATTGATGATGAGAATTCACTTTGAGAAAAAAGAAGCTGCGCAGAAATCTATTATTGAGGATTTGGCTGATGGTTTACGTTATGCTTATGAAGCCATTCCCATTCGATATATGTTGCTATTGGTAATAAGTACAGGTTTATTTTGTCTTCCTTTTCAAACCTTTCTTCCTGTGTATGCCAAAGATCTTTTTAATGGTGGAAGTGAACTCTATGGCTTAATGGTAGGGACTTATGGAGTAGGTGCTTTAGGCGGTGCTATTTATCTGGCCAGTAGAAAAACAGTAAAAACTTTACCTCAAGTAATATTTATTGCTGCTTTGATTTACTCGGTCTGCTTAATGATTTTCTCCATGTCGAATATCCTTGCTCTAAGTCTTGTTGTGCTATTTGTTGGTGGCTTTGGAATGATTACCCAGTACACTTCAGTAAACACTATGATTCAAACAGTTGCAGATCCGGATAAAGTGGGTCGTGTAATTTCTTTATACGGCATGTCGTTTATGACCATTACTCCTCTCGGAATTTTCATCATGGGTAAACTGGCAGCTATCTACGATGTTCGCTGGGTGATTTTCATTGCAGTATCATTGTCTCTACTTGTTTTGGCAACATACGCAAAAAACTATAAAAGAATAGTCTGGATTTTACGCAAGGGTCATCAGGATCTATTTTGATACTCGGGTCTGAGTTCGAATTTGTTTTGTCCAATACTTCTGAATTTCATGCGGCGTAAATACTGATCGTGTTTTTTGTGAAAACTGCGTGCGATGATAACTTTGCAGGCCAAACGGTCGAAAATATTTTCCTGCTCTAAAATAAGTTTTCCGGGCTTATGATTACGGTGGGTAACCGCTACATAATCCAAAACAACTTCGTATTTTTCTTCATCTATTTTTCTAAATCCAATAGCAGAAATAACAGCAGTGCCTTTCACAATTAGAAAAACGACGTCGTCCGCATCAAAACGATTGAATTTTGGAAAAAACTTGTGGATGTTTTCCATATAATAACTCAGAAAGCGCTCCAGCATAGGCGCATTGTTCTTGGCATGTAGTACGGCATAATTCCCTTTCAGATTATATGCTTGCCATATAAACCAAATATTCACAACGGCATTAAAAGTGTTGAGGATCAGAATTGGATAGGCTTGAATAAGAATAGCATAAGCAATAAAGAGAAGGTTTCCGATTAGTATAAACCACCTGAGCCTCAGAATACAGGTCATTAACATTGAAATTGCAATGAGGATTGATGCCGCGTATCCAATAATTTCCGCAAGGTTCATTTCAAGGAGTGTATCCATTTTTTCTAACCTGAATATGTGTGGCCGATTGTTTTTTAATTAATTAAATATTGCTGCAAAATTAAGCATTTAATTGCTTTTGCACTTTTATTTAATGTAAAGATAGGTTTAGAATCATATCATAAACATACTGTAGATATACTTTTGCATAAGAATTAAAAACAAAAAAATGACAACAATGATGAAGACAATTGTGTTAGCGCTGCTCTTATCAATCAGCTGCGTGGTAAGGGCAGAAAATTATGAGAATTTTCCTTCTGAGAAGGATAAAGCTCTCGCTGAATCGGGCGTTCAATTTAAAATGCCATATCCATCAGAAGCAATTCAACTTGGAATGGAAGGGTTTGTTCTTATTTCAGTTGATTATAATGGCAACCAATTAACTATTCTTGGAATAAACGGCTCTGATGAAATTCTGATTCAAAATGTAAAAAATTATGTTCTTGAAAACACAGATCTTTTTTCTACAACTGTAGGGGAGCGAGTTTATCGTTTCAATTTTACTATTATCTAGTTTCTTTTCTCTAAAACCGTGGTTGGTTAAAGCATCTGCTTTGTGTGGGTGCTTTTTTATTTTGCGACATCGAAAAATTATCTGCTGTAGGGTTTTGCAGTTTACTATTGTTATAAATCATACTTTCTATTACTCGTATATTTCCTACTGCAGCATTCTATTCCTGCCTTTTCGTGTAATATTCCTGGTTATTTGTCGAAAATGTGTCTAAATAGGTGTTCATTCTCGATTTATATCGTAAAATATTTTTAATTTGGTGCCGCAATCAAAATAGTATGAAAATTATTGTTTTCAAATATTACATTCATACCTTGCTGCTTTTCCTAAACATAAAGCGGCGTGACGCTTTTTAGCTCATAATCAATAATTGTTTTTCAATTTACTTTTTGTTTCAATTTTAAAATTTACGATTATGAAATTGCCTTACGCAGAACCATATAAAATAAAAATGGTGGAGCCAATCCGCCCCAGCACTCGTGAAGAGCGCGAAAAATGGATTAAAGAAGCAAACTATAACCTTTTCAACCTGACCAGCGAACAAGTTTATGTTGATTTGCTAACCGATAGTGGTACAGGCGCTATGAGCGACCAGCAATGGGCTGCTATTATGACCGGTGATGAGTCTTATGCCGGTTCAAAATCATATTTCAATATGAAAAAAGCCATAGAAGAAATTCTTGGTTTTCCTCTATTTATGCCGACCCATCAGGGACGTGCAGCAGAAAATGTGCTGTTCTCAGCTTTGATAAAAGAAGGTGACATTGTTCCCGGAAACTCTCATTTCGATACTACAAAAGGGCATATCGAATTTCGTAAAGCTAAAGCCGTAGATTGTACTATTGATGAGGCTTTTGATACAGAAAATTTACATCCTTTTAAAGGGAATGTGGATATTAAAAAACTGGAAGATGTTTTTGAGCAAAACCCTCATGATAAAATTCCTTTCATTATTGTTACTATAACCAATAATACCGCTGGCGGACAGCCGGTAAGCCTTGAAAATCTCAGGGCTGTAAAAGCGTTTGCAGATTCTGTTGGTAAGCCGGTACTTTATGATTCAGCCCGTTTTGCAGAGAACGCATATTTTATTAAAATGCGCGAAGCATCTGCAGCTGATCTTAGCATTAAGGAAATTGTGCGCGAAATGTTTGCCAATGCCGATATGATGACCATGAGCTCTAAAAAAGATGCCATTGTTAATATTGGTGGATTTATCGCTTGTCGTTCTAAAGATTTATGGAATCAGATTTCCATGTTCAATATTATTTACGAAGGCTATGTAACCTATGGCGGTATGGCCGGACGTGATATGAATGCTTTGGCTGTCGGTCTTGATGAAGGAACTGAATTTGAAGTTTTAAATGCAAGAATTAAACAGGTTGAATATCTCGGAAATCAACTTATCGAATACGGAATTCCAATTCAAAAACCCATTGGTGGACATGCCATTTTTGTGGATGCTTTGAAATTCTTGCCTAATTTGCCTCGCGAGCAATACGTAGCTCAAACTTTGGCAGTTGAATTATATATTGAGGCTGGTGTTCGTGGTGTGGAAATCGGGACTATTTTGGCCGACCGTGATCCGGAAACCCGCCAAGACAGATTCCCTGCACTTGAATTGGTTCGCATGGCAATTCCCCGCAGAACATATACCAATAATCATATGGATGTTGTAGCTACAGCTATGAAAAATCTATGGGATCGCCGCGATAGCATAACCCGAGGCTTTAAAATTCTTGAAGAAGCGCAAATTATGCGTCACTTTACGGTGAAATTGGACCGCGTGTAAAACTTTTTATTGACCTCTCAGCATCCGATGCTAAGCGGATGGAATTAGAGGTTCTGAGAGCGTCAATACTGTGAAACTTGATAGAGCTAAAACTTTTATTGACCTCTCTGCGTCCACCAAATGTGACCCTGAGTGCGTCAATAACTTGAACTATTCCTTAACAAAAACCACCGAACCATTAGAGTTCCCATTGAATTGTAAGACGTAAATTCCTGCTGGAAACTCAGCTGATTTGATTTCTATTCTATCCTGATTTTCAATATATAGGTTATAAATCAGTGTGCCTTTTGCATCAAAAATGCGAACGATTCCTGTTTGT
>JAFGWG010000227.1 GCA_016937255.1 Bacteroidales bacterium | reverse complement strand
TGCTGGTCCTTCAGCCGGTACTGTAACAATTGCTACCGACGGAAGCCGCACCGGTAATGGTGGAATCACTTTAATTGCTGCCGGAAATTCAAACAGCGCTGCCACTTTCAGCCTTGTTGGTTATCCAAGTGCTACTTTCACTATCGACGTTCCTGTTTCAACTACAATTGAATATAACGGAAACCAAATGGTAGTAGACAACTATGTTTCTGACCTTGGTGCTACTTCAGTACTCGACGGAAACGGCGAAGCTACTTTGAATGTAGGTGCAACCTTAAATGTTGATGCCAACCAGCCCAGCGGTCTTTACACCGGAACATTCGATGTAATAGTTGCTTATAACTAAGTCGACCACACTATTCAAAATATATACAGGAGCCGTCATAATGACGGCTCTTTTTTATTTAAATAACTGTTAATTCGTCCGATATTGGGACAAACGTCTCTTCGCAGGAATCTATTACCTAGTCAACGTTTCACAGATAAAAGAGCAAGAGAAGCAGGTCTTTTCAACCATAAGCGCAGGTAAAAACACTCATAAATATCAGGTGTTTGGGTATTTACATTTGAGATCAGTTAAAAAGTATTATTATGTTCATCAAGTACCACCACTTTATTTCAGACAATTATGCTGAAATACCTTGCGGAATCGTTGTTCTACGCCTGTTGAATGACTCCAGTGAAGCAGAAATCATTTTTGCAAGTAAACTTGCCCGTCAATTTCAAACAATCGAAGACTCTGATTTAGCACAAAAAAAATTCCGTGTTAACGAATTACCTCTTTGCAATCAAACAATTGAAGCTATTGAAAAAGCCACATCTGAAGAGAAAGGGATGGCTTACGATGCTATAAATAACGCAGAGATATTAGTATATAAGCATGGCAAAGACCTGGTTTTCATACATTTATATTACGGAGAAAAAACAAAAAATCCCACACATAAACAATTCCTTACACGACCGGGCAAAGTCGTATTAATGTTCAACAGCGATTACAACTTAATGGCAATTTCTCCTTACGAAGATATTAAAAGCCTGATAAAAAAACCGGATTTACTGAATAAAAAACCCGAAGATATTTTCTCCCTCGATATTGGTTTGCGTATTATGGGAGCCTTACTAAAAAGCCGTGAAAACAAAGTTGAGGAGACTTTTGAAGTAAAAATACAGAAAGATGAAAAGCCAATCAATATAAGAGTAGCATACAGCGAAAAAAATGACGAACGCTACTATTTTGTATTACTAAATTTTTTTCCTGAAAACAGCGCCAAAAACCTTGTTAAATTTTCCATGAATGACACCTACAGGGTTTTACTTGACGAAATGCCAAACATTGTCATCATTCACCAGAATGGGAAAATTGTATATGCAAATAAAGAAGCTAGCCGAATGTCAGGAAAAAGCAATCTGGAGTTGGTCGGACTCAATATTCTCGAGCAAATTCCGGAAAAGCATCACAAGAAAGTTTTGCATAATATGATGATGCGCTACAATGGAATGACTGCAAACGACTACGAAATAGAAATGTACGGAACAAATAATACAATCCGGAATGCAATGATCCGTACTTCCAATGTAATGTATAATGATAATCCGGCTACCATGGCCATAATTCATGATATCACCCATATTCGAAAAATGGAAGAGGCTCTTCATGAGTCAAAGAAAAAAATTGAAACCATAATAGACAGTATAAGTAGCGGTGTATTGATTATTGACTCAGAAACTCACATAATTCTGAAAGCTAACAAACAGGCTTGCAGAATGATTGGAACAGATGAGGATAAAATTGTCAACCGAGTTTGTCATAATTTTGTATGCCCCAATGAAAAGAATTGCTGTCCTATTGAAAAGAAAGACACTTTTTTTGATAATTCTGAAAAAACATTAAAAGATATTCATGGAAATTGTATCCCAATATTAAAAACAGTGAAATATTTCAGTTATGAAGGGAAAGACTGTTATCTTGAATCTTTTGTTGACATTTCGGAACTCAAAGAAAAAGAGAACCAAATCAAGCTCAAGGAGCAAATGCTATCGGCGATTGCAATACTTAGCGATGAGCTCCTTAAAAACCCGGACTATTTTGACGCTTTGGCAAAAAAAATGCACCTATTGGGCGAATCCACCCAGGTGGATCGGGTATATGTTTTTGAAAATGACCATGTTAAAGATGGTGAAGCAGAAAGCTGCAGTCAAAAACTTGAATGGAATTCGGGAACAAAAGAGCCACAGATAAATAACCCCGAGCTACAAAATGTTTCCTTTGAAGCCATCAATATATTTATGGAACCATTGAGAAATAACGTGGCATTTGAGGCCATTGTCGATAAACTTCCAGACTCATATACTAAAGAAGTACTTCAAGCTCAGGACATTTTAAGTATTCTGGTTTTACCACTATGTGTAGATGGCGAATTCTGGGGTTTTGTAGGTTTTGACGAATGCAAACATGAGAGAAAGTGGAGCGAAATGGAAAAATCTCTTCTTTCCACATTTGCGGGGACTTTATCTGCTGCAATAGAGAGAAAAGAGCTAGAAAAAAGCCTCAAAAACCTCATCGATGAAGCCCAAAGTGCCAATAAAGCCAAAAGCGAATTTTTGGCCAATATGAGTCATGAAATTCGCACCCCGCTTAATGCTGTAATCGGCTTTACAGATCTTCTGTTAAAAACGGAACTGAATAACACACAGGAAGAGTACATGAAGGCTGTAAATCACTCAGCCAACCTCCTGCTTGAGCTGATCAATGATATTCTCGATTATTCAAAAATTGAAGCCGGGAAACTGGAATTATACGAAGAAAAAGTGAATCTGCTTTCTATTACAGAACAGATTACTGAGATTGTAAAGTACAAAACCTTTAGTAAGAAGCTGGAATTTCTATTGAATATTCCTACAGAATTACCTGTATGGGTAAAAGCCGACGGAATGCGTTTGCGTCAAATCCTGCTGAACCTGCTTTGGAACGCGCTTAAATACACTGAAGAAGGAGAAATTGAACTTACCATACTTTATAAGCCCTGTGACATTAACCAATGCGGTCTTTTCCATTTTTCAATTAGGGATACCGGCATTGGTATACCTAACGACAAACAAAAACTCATTATGGAGGCTTTTGCTCAAGCCGACTCTTCAACAACCAGAAAATATGGAGGAACCGGCCTTGGATTACCTATTACCATAAGCCTCTTAGACAAAATGGGCAGCAAACTAAATTTGGAAAGTGAACCCGGCAAAGGATCCAAATTCTTCTTCGAGGTTGAATTTCCAATTATTGATAAAGATGCAATAAATCTTTCTGCCATTTCGGAGATTAAGAATGTACTAATTTTAGACGACAACCAGCACAACCTTGATATCATTGGCAATATGCTTGATCATATGGTCATTGACAGCGTCGCAATTCAAAATACGGAAGATTTTGCTAAAACTGACATTCCCGAGTTTGACGGATTCATTATAGACTATATGATGCCTTCATTAAACGGACTGGAAGTCATTGATCAAATCAGGAAAAGTGGAAACGCAAAAGACAATGCCCTTTTCATACTACTGCACAGCTCGGCAGATGACAGTGAAATACATGAAAAAGCACGTACTCATGGTGTTCAGCATGTTTTAAGCAAGCCGCTTACTTCTATTCAGCTGCAAAGAATTATTCTAAACCATGGCAAAAAAGAGAAAAAGGAATCCACTATAAAAAAGAAAAAAGAAAAAACCATTAGCAGTAAAATCTCAGCTTTGATTGTAGAAGATAACCCGGCTAATATGGTTTTGGCAGTAACATTGCTTAAAGCAAGTGCTCCGAATGCAATCATTCACAAAGCATTAAATGGCAGAGAAGCCATTGAACAGTACACAAAAACAAGACCCGACTTAGTCTTTATGGATATTCAAATGCCAGAAATGAATGGCTATGATGCTACACTTGCAATACGAAAACTCGAAAAGGAAAACGGATGGGATTCTGTGCCTGTTGTTGCTTTAACTGCAGGAGCAGTAAATGGAAGCCGCGAGAAAGCTCTTGAAAATGGATTTAGTGATTTCCTCACAAAGCCATTATTACAAAAAAACATTGAAGATTGCCTCGATATATGGTTGGACAATAAACATACAGACATGACAAATCCTACAGAACACTTTAACAAAGAACAGCTTATGCAAAACATCATGAATAATGTTGAATTGTATCATGAACTGATTGATATCTCGAGAGATTCACTTCCTGATATTTTTGGACAAATGAGAAATGCCTGGGAAGTGAGAGACATGACCAAACTTAAAGAAACATCGCATAACCTGAAAGGGCAAGCCATGTCTCTCTCGTGCAACAAACTGCAGGAAGCCTGCAAAGAAATTGAACTTAAAGCTATTAACAAAGAACAAGAAGGTTTGGGTAATCTGATTGAAACTGTTGAATCTGAAATTGATCTCTTACTCAACGAATTCTTTGCCGAATAAAAACACAAGTCATGGGACACTTAAAAATATTTATCGCAGAAGATGATGCCATTTTTGCCAAAACACTCCAATATCATCTGTCATTAAATCCGGATAACGAAGTAGAAATCTTTAAGAATGCTAAAGAACTGCTTAAAAACCTGCATAAAAACCCGGATGTAATCACGCTTGATTATTATTTAGACGGATCAACCGGAGATGAAGTATTGAAAAGCATCCATTCGCAATATCCAAAACTACCCGTAATAATCGTTTCGAGTCAGCAGGAGATTAAAAAAGCTGTAGATCTCCTGCACAATGGCGCTTACGATTATGTGGTAAAAGACCAGGACACCAAAGACCGGATTTGGAATATTGTAAATCGCATCAGTGCGCATAATGAACTGGTTGACAAAGTAGAGAATCTTCAGGAAATTGTGGAGGACAAATATGAATTCAGCAATTTAATTCTTGGAGAGAGTGAAGCCATGAAAAAAGTATTCAAAACTCTGCACAAAGCATCCAAATCAAATATTGTGGTCTCCGTAACCGGAGAAACCGGAACAGGAAAAGAACTTGCCGCAAAATCGATCCATTTTAACTCAGACCGAAAAGTCAAGCCGTTTGTTGCAGTTAATGTTGCTGCCATTCCCGAGAACTTAATTGAGTCTGAATTATTCGGACATGAGAAAGGCGCATTTACAGGTGCTGACGGTCGGCGAATAGGAAAATTTGAAGAAGCCAAAGGCGGAACCATTTTTCTTGATGAAATTGGTGACATGAACTTGCAAATGCAGAGCAAATTGCTTAGGGTATTACAGGAAAACGAAGTAACCCGTATCGGGGGAAATGAAACGGTAAAACTTGATATGCGTGTAATTGTAGCCACACATAAAAACCTTGCAGATGAAGTAAGCAAAGGAAACTTTCGTGAGGATTTATATTATAGACTTTTTGGGCTTTACGTAGAGCTTCCTGCATTAAGAGATCGCGGGAATGATGTATTATTGCTCGCAAACAACTTTGTTGCTGCCTATTGCAAGAAAAACGAAGTAAAAAAGAAAAAATTTACACCCGAAGCAGCTCATAAATTAAAAACCTATAAATATCCCGGAAATGTTCGTGAACTTAAGGCCATTTGTGATTTAGCAGTTGTAATGGCAGATGGCGATGAAATACATGAAGATGATATTCAAATCATGTATAAAAACAAGCTTGACGAACTCGTACAAAAAGAAATGACTCTGGAAGAATACGATAAAGCCATTATGTGGCATTTTCTCAAGAAATACAATTATAAAGTTCGTCTGGTGGCCAACAAACTGGGCATTGGAAAATCGACAATTTACCGGGTATTTCAAAATGAACTAGTAGAAATGAAGGATCAAATCGCTTAAAACCAACACCATGAAAAATCAAATCATTAAACTCGCAGCCGCAATTATCTTGTTTGTATTATCAATCAATTTATACGCACAAGGAGATCTTCTTATCACCCCATATCGAGTTATTTTCGATGAAAGCAAAAATCTGCAGGAAATCTCTCTTGCCAACACCGGCGAAGACACTTCTTCATACACGGTATCTTTTGTACAGTATAAAATGCTGAAAGACGGCACCTTTGAACAAATCCTTGAACCGGAAGAAGGTCAAATGTTTGCCGATAAATACCTGCGAATTTTCCCGAGAAAGGTAACACTTGCACCCAATGAAGCACAAATCGTACGTTTACAGGTACGCAAATCCGGCGACATGGAAGAAGGCGAATACCGCTCACATTTATATTTTAGGTCAGTACCAAAAGAAGATGCTGCAGGAATGACGACAGCCGAAAGTGATTCATCACTTGGAATCAACCTGATTCCGGTATTCGGAATTACCATTCCGGTTATTATTCGAATTGGAGAACAAAGCTTTACGAGCAGCATTTCAGATGCATCAATAGCTGTTGATGCAGACGGTAATAATGTACTTTTTTTCACGGTAAATCGAAGCGGAAACAATTCTGTTTTCGGGAATATCTCGGTAACACACATCTCTGCTGATGGCACAGAAAATATCGTCTCTATAGCTAATGGTGTCTCAGTATATACCCCTAACGAAAAACGGGATTTCAAAATGCCGCTTTTCAATATAGATGGAATTGATTATAGCAGCGGATCTCTAAAAATAGAGTATAAAAGCCCAGCAACTGTTAACACTGAAATTTTCTGCACATACACTCTTGAACTGTAAATTTAATGAAATTCACCCCACAATATATTATCATTATAATCCTGATTCTTATTAGTTATTTCCCAACAAGCGGCCAGGATGGTGTGAAGCTGGAAATGTATTCCGTGCAGCCTTTCCATTTCGGGTCTTTATATCCAGGACAAACCGGCGGGAAAGTTAGTATTTCAGAAAATGGTGCAAGGTCTGCTACAGGAACTGTAATTCTATTGAATACATACGAACCACCCAAAGCAGGCATGATATTCTTACGCACAAATCCATATTCGATGGTTCATCTTCAGTATAATTCTTTCCATATATATCATAGCAGTGGGGCCAAAATTCTTCTTCAGCCGGGTCCATTTAGTTCCGGAAAAAACTTTATTTACAACGATTCAAATGGAAACGGGATGTACATAACATACGGAGGAGAAATGCAGGTAAAAAAAATGTCGATAAATCCCGCAGGAGAATACCACGGAGTTTTTTATATCACTTTAATCAGTGAATAATGCTACGGAAGAGAAAAATATATCATACTTTTTTCACCGGCAGTATCTTTTTCATACTGTTTTTCTTCTGCAATACTCAAACACGGGCACAAGATGACTTCTACTACGATGAAATTATTGTATATGTAGTGGTTGAAGACCTTGGTTATTACGAAGTAGAAGCGCTTTATTCCGAAGTGGACATATATTTGTCCGTTATCGATCTTTTTCCGAAATTAATGATCAAAATGAGTCACACCCCTCAGTTTGATACCATTTCGGGGTTTTATATTTATGAAAACAAACCATATGAAATTCTACTGCACGAGAACAGAATAAATTTTAACGATAAAAGCCATGTTTATGAGAATAATGAAATTATAGGAACTGATTTTGGCGTCTATCTTCAAAGTGATGTATTGGAAAAAGTTTTTGGGTTAAAATGCGAATTCGATTTCAGAGCTCTTACCGTTTATCTTGATTCAGAGCAGGAATTACCTGTAATCAGAATACTTAAAATGGAGAAGATGCGTGAGAACCTCAATAGTTTAGTCGAAGATATTGTTACAGACACCACTGTTAAACCCGGGTTTTCATTTCTAAGAGGTGCAGTAATAGACTGGGATTTTCAAAGCTCACAAGGAAGCAGGCAATTACCCGAACAATCGCTAAACACCTCCCTTGGAGCTCTTTTTCTTAATGGAAAGCTAAATGTGAACATGAATTTTCGAAACAATACCGCATTTGACTATGAAAATCAAAGCATCAACTGGCATTGGGTAAATGATGATTGTAAATTAATCAAACAAATGCATGCCGGTCTCATTAGTCCAGGAATGATATCAAGTGTAATGAGTCCCATGATGGGTTTTGGAGTATCAAATTCTCCTTCAAAAATCAAAAAAGTATACGGAGAGTATGAGATTATTGATCATACTGAACCCGGTTGGGATGTAGAGCTCTACATAAATAATGTTCTTGTCGATTTCACCACCGCCGACGCTAATGGTGAATTCAGCTTTTTAATTCCTCTGGTGTACGGGCTGACCACTATTAAAATGAAATATTACGGTCCATGGGGCGAAGAGCGCACAAAGGAGCAAAGCATACAAATTCCATTTGTTTTTGTTCCCCATAAAAAACTAGAATACCAGGCCTACGGAGGCTATACTTTCGACACCCTGCAAAACAAATTTGCACTAGGAATGGTAAATTATGGCCTGAGCAGACATGTAAGTTTAGGACTTGGTTACGAGTATTTCGACAAAAATGAAATCAGCTCGGAAATCCCTTTTTTAAGCAGCAGTATTTCGATTGGATCCGGCGTATTACTCAATGTACAATACCATCATAATGTCGTTGGTAAATCATCGCTTTTTCTTCGACTCAACAAAAGTCTTAACCTTGAAAGCGACTTCAGCTACTACATGGAAAATCAAGATGCCATTAGTGCCAGCCAGGAATATGAATCGAGTCTGAGGCTAAGTTTTCCCTATAAACTAGGCTTCCTGAGTGGCTTTTCCAGATGCGGAATAAAAACACAAAAAAGCATAGGCGGCATGATGCATTATGGTGAAATAAAATTTTCAAATTATGCAGGGCGTCTGAATTTTACCACCGGTTTAATGTTGAGTTTAAATGACAACAGTAATGAATACACCATTAATACCGGATTGGGCTATTCATTTAAGCATGGATGGCGTTTCTATTCACAATACAACCTCGATGCGGACGAAATGCAATCGACCAACATAAACCTGCAATTGCAAAAACGTATTGGCACAAAATTTCACCTCAGTGCTTCCTATAACCACAATTTTGAAAATAATGACCCAACACTCAATATCAATCTCAGATATGATTTTGCCTTTGTGAAATCCAGTTTTAGCTCAACACACGGGAAAAACAGCAATACATACTCGCAAAGCTTGTCGGGAAGTTTCTTTTTAAATACCCGCACCCCTTTTGTTAATCTTCAAAACAAAAGCTCTGTTGGTCGATGTGGAATCGATGTCATTCCATTTTTAGATATTAATCATAATGGCAAAATGGATAAAGATGAACCTCAGGTAGATGGATTATATGTAAACATAACAAAGGGGTACAAAGTAGACTTAAAAGACTCAACCCGAATACGATTTGTCGGTTTGGAACCATTTACAAGATACATATTGACTATTGAAAACGCAGGTCTGCCATATATTTCATGGATTTTACCATTTGAAACAGCAGCAATATTTCCACAAGCCAATACCATCAAACAATTTAAAATCGGAATACTTCCGATGGGAGAAATCTATGGCAGTGTTTATGCTAAAAAAGACGGCAAATTATTAGAAGCAGCGCGCATTATTCTGAATATTTATAATAATAAAAACGAAAAGGTTGCCGGGTTTCTTACTGAATCAGACGGCTATTTTTCATACATCGGACTTAGTCCGGATAAATACACCCTTCGCTTTGATGAAACACAAATGAAAAATCTAGGGCTGGTGAAACCCGATGATATTCCTTTCGAAATTAAAGAGAGTTTTGAGGGCGATATTGTAGGAGAAATGAAAGTGATTCTAAATGAAATTTGATATCCTAAAGAACCACCTCGTCCCAATTGGAATAATTTTGTCCGGTATCGGGACATAAGGGCTGCAACAGACAAATTAGAAACTATAGTATTCCAAAACATTTCACAGCATTAACACGCTGTTTTCATGCGCGTTAAGCCATCATTATAAATAATTCAGGCACACCATGGCACACCGATTGAAATACATCTGGCAAGAAAACAAATTACAAACAAAAAAAAACAAACAAACATGAAAAAGTCAATTTTTATTCTCGCCAGCCTGATCGCAATGATCTTCGTTAATGTTGAACTTTCAGCACAAACTGCAACAGCAAGTGCTACAGCCAACTCAAGTGCTCGTATCGTTTCTCCATTGGAACTTATTAAAGAAGTAGACCTCGCTTTTGGTAACATCGCTGCTGGTCCTTCAGCCGGTACTGTAACTATTGCTACCGACGGAAGCCGCACCGGTAACGGTGGTATCACCTTAATTGCTGCCGGAAACTCAAACAGCGCTGCTACTTTTGTAGTTGTTGGTTATCCAAACGCTACATTTACAATCGACATCCCTGTTTCTACAACCATAGAGTATAACGGAAACCAGATGGTAGTTGATAACTATGTTTCTGACCTGGGTGCTTCTTCAGTACTTGACGGAATAGGTGAAGCCACATTGAATGTTGGAGCTACTTTAAACGTTGCTTCAAACCAGCAAAGTGGTCTTTATACCGGAACTTTCGACGTAATTGTTGCTTACAACTAAGATTTATTACAATATACGCCTCCTGAGGCTGTCTCAAAAGGGATAGCCTCTTTTTTTATTAAAACATTTTGGTTAATAATTCGAGTAGAAATATCTTTGAAATTACAGTA
>JAFGWG010000226.1 GCA_016937255.1 Bacteroidales bacterium | reverse complement strand
ATGGGTGCACGAAGGTCATATTGAAAAGTATCTTGATGAATTTAGTTTCAGGCTAAATCGATCCATACATAGGCAAAACATTTTTCATGTGCTTATTTTTAGGATGATAATGGCGAAACCGTCTCCTTATCAGCAAATTAAAATAAGTACTTAATTGAACACCTCTATAAATAGAAGTGGTACGGTGTGTTTTCTTCTCATTTTGATTTCTTCAAATTTCTGAAATCGGGTTGCATTTCATTAACTTTACTTATCTGAAACAGTAATAGTGTTTTTGCTCATATCATACTTAAAATATTTCGACAAGGCAGTTGAGTAAACCATAAATTCATTCAGATCATACAACTCTGCGTAAATTCTGAAAGTGCAGATGTCAGTTGCTGTTATAAATGGTTCTGTTTTAAGATGACTGTGAATAAAGCTAACAATTTCCCTTCCTTTGTCATCTTTAGTTTCAGCAGGAATCAATTTGCTGTGAAATTTACGCCATTGTTCTATATTGCCTTCATTATCTGTGAAATATATATAGTCGTTACCAAAAGGAATAATATTATTGAGTGATGTTCCACTAATGATGTAAAATTTATAGCCATTCTCATATGGTAAAAGAATCAGGTTCGGATCATAGTTTTCATAAAATGTTACTTCGTATTCCTCTTCAATAATCTGGTTTAATATTTTTTCTCTAATCTCAAAAAGTGTATTTTCTTCGGTGCTTAGATCTCTATTCGTTTTGTCAGCCAATGCAGTTTTATCAAAATTCTTGAAGAAAGCGTATGTAGCAATGCATGTTTTATCCTCATTTAGAAAAACACAAAATGTGCTGTCGTTTCTTTCATAAACAATATAAGCTCTATATTCATTTCTTATGTCTGTATCCTCATAAGCCATGTCATTTGCAATCCAGGCAGTTTTTTCAAACCGATAAAGAGTTTCTGATTCAATAAGTATCGAATCGCAAATGGTGTTTATTTCTTCTTCTGTATAGGTTTTTTGCGCCGATAGCAGAATTGGAACTGCTATTAAAATGGTAAGGATAATAAGTCTCATTTTATTGTGTTTTGTGTTTGACAAAATTAGGGCTAATTTTTTGAAAATGAGTACACAAAGCCTGCATTAAGGTTAATTGTCCAGGAATTGTATTTGTCAGTTTCAAAATCAAAATATGTTTCTCGCCATTGGTATAGTCCTGAACTGAAATCTGTTTGTAAATAGAAATTCCTGGATACTCTATATTTGAAACCATAACCGATTGTGTTTTCTATTTCATATAGAAGGTTTCCAGTATAAGAAACACCATTAGTAATATGAGTTACGAAGCTTCTGTCGATTTGTGAGAAGTTGAAATGATAGCAAAAGAATAGTTGAAATCTGTTTTCTAGGGAATTCGGAAAATATCGGTATGAAGTTCCAAATGCATAATCTCTTTTTCTATGCTCTATTAAATTGAATTTGGGTCCAATGCTGATATAATGCTTCTTTATAGAATAGCTAAGCTCTGGTTGAATGTAAAATCCACTTTGATTTAAATTGAGATTTGTGCCAAAATTAAAATGATTTGGCTTGTTCTCCTGGCCCAATGAAATTAAACCATTAAGTATAAATATTAGAACCAGTGAATGTTTCATAATCTTCTAATTGTTTATTCCATTTCTTTCTAATTTTCAAATATAATGATAATTATTGTGTGTCGAAATTCCCAATGCTCATTTCCCCAATCAACCATTTCCTCAGTCTCACTTCTCCCTTCAATCCTCCTCTATCTCAATACCAAAGCCCAAAACCAGTCCTTCTATTCCTGCTCTTGAGAATTTTGCTCCTTTAAGACGGTTTGTTTGCGGATCAATAATATAATTCGTAGCATTTCTGAAATCACATTTTTCAAGATTGCTGTGCTCGAATTGAGCCAAAGTAAAATCAGATGAGTTGAAATCACTCTCGCTTAGATCGCATTCTGCAAAATCACATTCCCTGAAGTCGCATTGAGTGAAACTGCTCTTCTTTAATATCATTTGGTAAAAAGATGCATGATGTGCAATGCAGCTCTTCATGCTGAATTCTAATCCTAAAGTATTGACTTCGTTAAACTGTAGTCCCATGAGTTTGCAACCATAAAATTTCACATTCCTGAAAGCTGCTTTATGAATATTTGCTAAACTTAGGTCGCAATCGGTAAATTCACAATCGATGAATGCAGTTTCCGAAATATCAACACTGTTGAAATTGCAACTTTTAAAAATGCAATACTCATAAGTCCCTTTTTCGAGGGCTTTTGTGCTGAAATCTTCGCTTGTAAAATCTTTGTTGCTGATATGCATTGTTTCTTCATTAAAATCATTGCAAATTTATATCCTTCAGATAGATAATGCAAAAGAATTTCTGTCTTGGAAAGCAATTGATTTGCAATTTTTGATTAAAGGGAAGAATTATTTTGGAAATTGAAAGTGTGATGAAAAAATCTTGGTGCAAAATCTTCAATCATTAATCAGAAATCATTAAGTTTGTACAGATGAAATTTAGACGCCACTACATTTACCTTTTTCTTGGGCTTGCATTGCTTTCAACAGCATGCAAAACACATTATAACGTAGATCATGTAGACTCTGTCTCTGTAGAAATGTACGACAGTGTAATGGTTGATTCTTCAATGCTGCTTATTATTGATGAATATAAGGCTTCGCTCGACAGTATTATGGATGTTATTCTGGGCTATTCAGAAATTTCAATGCAGAAAGGGCAGCCTGAATCTGAACTAGGTAATTTTGTTTGCGATTTGATTCTAGAAACATGTATTAATGTATATAAAGATTCTCTGGGTTTAAAAAATAAGAGCATGGTTCTCATGAATAATGGCGGCTTTAGAAGTTCACTTCCAAAAGGAGCCATAACCATGGGCGATGTGTTTCGGTTAATGCCTTTTGACAATGAAATTGTAATATTGAGAATGCCTGGAAGCTTAATGAAGGAAGTTTTTTCTACTATTGCAGTATATGGAGGCATGCCTTTGGCCGGAATTGAAATGATTCTGAGAGCAGATGAATATACTTCTGTATCTTTTGGTGGAAATCCTTTCGATGAAAAGGAGACATATTTTATTATTACCTCCGATTATATTGCAAACGGTGGAGATAAAATTCCTGGGATGGATCAAAATACTATGTATTTGCACACTGGAATTCTGGTTCGAGATGCCATTATAGATTATTTTAGGTTCTTGTCTGAAAATGCACAAACTGCCAATCCAAAAAAAGACGGGAGGATTAGATATGAGTAGCAGGCGCGATTTTCTTAAAACTATGGCTGTGGGTGGAATTATGCTGGCTTTGCCCAAAATAGTTCGTCCCAGTTCTCTTTCAGGGTTGAAGCGCCTTGTAATTTTACATAGCAACGATACACATAGTCAGATTGAGCCTTTGCCAAAAACTCATCATCGTTTTCCGGGAATGGGCGGTTATGCAGTTCGATCAGAATTTATTAAAAAGGTGAGAGCAGAGGGTTATCCACTTATGGTCTTCGATTCTGGCGATATTTTTCAGGGTACGCCCTATTATAATATGTATAAGGGCGAAGTGGAAATGCGATTGATGAGTGAAATGGGTTATACTGCCGCCACTATTGGAAATCATGAATTTGATGGGGGGTTAGAAGGTCTGGCTTCTGCGATGAAACAAGCTAATTTCGATTTCATTTCATCCAATTATCATTTTAATTATCCGGAAATTAAAAACCGGGTTAAAGAATATAAAGTCTATGAACTTGAAGGAGTAAAAATTGGTGTGTTTGGACTTGGTGTAAAACCTTATGGTCTTATTGGCTCTATCCCATTTGGGAATACTGGATATTCCGATCCGGTGGAAAAAGCTGCTGAAATGGCCTATGTTTTAAAGAATGAAAAAAAATGTGATATTGTTGTATGTCTGTCACACCTTGGATTTAAAACCAGCGGGGATTTAATTGGCGATTTTGAGTTGGCAAAACAGAGTAAAAATATTGATTTAATTCTTGGAGGACATTCTCATACTTTGTTGAAAAATCCGGTCACAATTTATAATAGTGATAAACAAGGTGTGTTGATAACTCAAAATGCTTATGCAGGTGTGCGAATGACGCGTCTTGACTGTTTTTTAACAAAGTCGGGATCTTTAGTTTTTGTCGATGCTCATACAACAAAAATATTTAAAAATCAAGCATAATAAAATTTTTTTATAACCAATTTTTTCTCAACTTTGTTTGCTCAATCTTAAACGACATTTTTACTTCAATCATAGAGTATTTTTATCTGCTTAAGTGCTTGAAAGTGACAATATAAAGAAATTAACTATTCGGAATCAATATTTGAATGGGACAAGAAATTAACAAAGTGTGGAACAATTGCCTGAAGGTTATCAAGGATAACATTGAGGATCAGAGCTTTAAAACTTGGTTCGTGCCAATTAAGCCTCTGCAGCTCGATGATAATGTCCTAACCATACAGGTTCCTAGCAACTTTTACTTTGAGTGGCTGGAAGAACATTATATCGATTTGCTCAAGCGAACGATCAAAAAAGAATTAGGCCCGGAGGGTAAATTGGAATATCGTATTCTAGTTGATGCCTCCGATTCAAAAGATTCTTTATCTGTAAATATTCCTTCGGGAGATCGAAAATCATTACGGAACCCGTCTATTTCTATGCCGGTGGATATCAACCACGGTACTTCTCGTGAAATCCCAAATCCCTTTGTAATTCCAGGGCTTAAAAAAATAAAAGTCAACTCACAGCTTGTTGAAAGCTTGAATTTTGAAAATTTTGTAGAAGGAGATTGCAATAGATTAGCTCGCTCTGCAGGTCTTGCCATTGGAAAGAACCCCGGTACAACATCTTTTAATCCTCTGTTTATATACAGTGATGGGGGCTTGGGTAAAACTCACCTTTCGCATGCTATTGGAATTGAAGTGAAGAAAAATTATCCTGAAAAAACTGTGCTTTATGTGCAAACTCAGGAGTTTCTTAACCAGTTTATCGATGCAGTAAAAGAAGGAACCACCAACGATTTTGTTCATTTTTATCAGATGATCGATGTACTGATTATGGATGATATTCATAGTCTGGCTAAAAAACCAAAAACTCAAGATGTATTTTTTCAGATATTCAATACCTTGCATCAAAAGGGGAATCAGATTATTTTAACTTCTGATAAACCACCTGTTGAACTTGAAGATATTGAGCCTCGTTTGCTCTCTCGTTTTAAGTGGGGATTGGCAGCCGATTTGCAGGTTCCTGATACGGAAACTCGTATGGCTATCATTAAGAAAAAACTTCATAAGGATGGTATTGAAATGCCTGCGGATGTCATTGAGTATTTAGCTTATAGTATTGATACTAATATTCGTGAGCTCGAAGGAGCATTGATTTCGCTTATTGCGCATTCATCGTTCAATAAAAAAGCCATTACTATTGATCTTGCAAGAAATATGATCGATCAGTATGTGCGTAATTCACGCCGCGAAATCAGCATCGATTATATCCAGAAAATTGTTTGCGATTATTTCAATATCACCATAGATCAGATGCATAGCACTACCCGTAAGCGTGAAATCGTTCAGGCTCGTCAATTGGCTATGTATTTTGCCAAAAATATGACCAAGGCTTCTCTGGCCAGTATTGGAACCGAAATTGGCGGCAAAGACCATGCAACGGTTCTGCACGCTGTTCGTACAGTGAATAATCTCATTGAAACCGATAAACATTTCAGGGTTTATGTGGAAGAAATTGAGAAAAAGATAAAATTATAAGCTTTTTCAGTATTAGCCGGTTTTAATGCCGGTTTTTTTGCTTCTATTCAATTATCACATTTTTAGTAACAGAAAAATCCGAATCGATTTGTATTTGAAAGAAATATACCCCGGGTAAAAAGCCTTTAGTTTCTAAAGTGAATTCATTGTCCCAAATGTTTACCTGATAAAAAATAATTCTGCCAGAAAGATCTGATACTTTCAAATCCCAATGTTCAAAGGCTATTTCATCGACTTCAATCCTAATGTGTTTATTGGTTGGATTGGGAAATACGAGCACATTACTGCTCATGTTTTCTCTATTTACATCAGTGTTTTGACAATTACTGATATATGCTCCTGAATTAATTAGAGAAGTAAGTGACGTAAATTCTTCAAAGAATGGATTATTCGGAAAATGAAACTGAGTAACACATTTGTTAACAACAATGGCCGACCAATCAAAATTGGGATCTCCGTATTGCCACATACCAGCATAACAGGCATATTCAAAACAACTGCTGTCCATATATGCATACATTTCGTGTATGAAATTTGCATTGTGGGGGGCGGTTTCTATGAAAAGTTTCCATTCTGAAGAATCCATTGGCGTATTGTATGCGTTGCCAATTACTTCATAATTGCTTAATGCGTAGAAAGGATGTACGCTGCTTGTCCAAATTGTATTTATGGCATTTAACCAACCTGTTGTTTGCGCTGTTTTTGCTTCACTAAATTCGGAACAAGCTAATGGATGTGTAGTTTTTAATCGGTAATAATCTATGGTTTGTTTACCTTCCTCTACCGTTCCCGGATAAATATGAAGGCTAATTACATCGCAATAATCTTCACCAAAAGCAATCATAGAATCAATAATGGGTTCAATTTGCGGACTGGGAATCATGGAACTTATACTTGGAGATACAATTTTTAGATGCCCAAGAAGGCTGTAATGCTGAGTTTGTTTATCTCTGATAAATTGTGCAAGAAGTCGCCACCAGTTAAAAATTTCAGAAATGGAGTATTGAGTGGTATCATAATGTGTAATTCCCATGGGCTCCTGGTTGATTTGAATATAATCGATATACGGTCCGGCAGTAAGTAAAAAGGAATCGAGATAAGTAAAAACCTCAATGCTATCGCTGCCTGTTGGAATTCTTTGCCAGGCAATATCCTCAGGATTAACAAAACTGTCTTCGTTATGAATTAAATAGATTATGTTTTTGCATCCAATAGAATCAAGATGTATTAAGCTATTCAAAAAAGTGCTGTCATTGGTGTCAAATGCATTTTTTATTCCCTGATCATTTGTGCCGTCTCGTACAATTTTGGCTCCGGTATACTGGCTGGGTTCAATAGTTCCATGCAGACCAAAGGTTGTGGGCTGCTGGGCTGAAACTATTTGCACTAAGGAAGTAAATATAATAATAACGATGCAAATAATCTTTTTCATGCTGATTTCTTTTGTTTTCTGTTCATTATACACAGAATTTCTAATTTACCACTAACACAAAACTAACATTTCTACCCTTGAGAAAACCTCGCTCATATATTTCTCGGGTACTAATTTTTTGGCGTTATCTGATTAATCATTCTGTTCATATACTCTTACATAATCCACCTCAAATTGTGCAGGTAAATCACTCACCGGCCCGCTGTATTCCTGAGAGGCATATAGCTGAAACAAAATCTTCATGGGTTTGTCAAAGGGCTATTTCCTCCAGTTATCATCCAGCCTGATATATGTCCAGTATTTTACGCCATCCACTAAAAAATTCAGATGATCGGTGTACCATTCCATTGCGTAGATATGAAACTCATCCTGACAATCATTCAACGAAAAATGTGTAGAATGATTATTTCGGTCGACATTGTTTTCCCAGTTGGAGTATTGCGTATGTATATTGGTGTAAATATTCGGATGATCATGTCCCCAATATTCAATAATATCTACCTCTCCACAATCTGGCCAAGCGCCATACTCGCCCCAGTCGCCCATCATCCAGAAGGCCGGCCATGCTTTATCCGAGCCAGGAAGTTTGGCCCGGCATTCGTATTTTCCATATAGTTTGTAACCCTTTGTGCAAATTTCAGAACCGGTATACTGCATTCCACTATGTTCTTCCTGACGCAGCTCCATGATTAGAATGCCGTTTTCAATGCGCAGATTTTCGCTTCTTCCTGTTCTTGAGGTTATGCCTTTGGGAGTGTCTGAGATATCCCACACACCGGTGTTTAAAGTATCGCTCTCAAACTCATCAGCCCAAACCAAATTCCAACTTGTAGCATCAGGTGTAATGGGTTGTGGGTCAGATTTCTTGCATGCAAGAATGCCGGTGAGCAGTAGCATCGAAAAATAAAAAATTATGCTTCTCATGAATTGAAAATTATCGAATTCCTTATATAATACACTTCAATTGTATTTAACCCTATTGACTATTGAAAAATTACTTTTTCAAAATAGAATTTATTATTCAATTCAATGGAAATAATGTAGACCCCTTTTTTAAGCCCTTTGGTTTCAATGAGAAAACTTTTATTACTGATTTTTTCATTTCTGGAAACTATTCTTCCATTCAGATCATATAATAATACGCTCCATTCGTATTCTAAAATATTATTTGTTTCAATAATAATTTTATCAGTTGAGGGATTAGGGTATATTGAAACCGAATTTTTCATTTCATTTTCATCTTCCCCCACATACACAAAACTACTGTCGGCTGTGGCCAGTAAAAACCCTCCCGCTGCTTCATACCATAAATAATAGGTGCTCGAATCGGGAATATACACCACGTCGGGTGCCCAAGGGCCACCATGCTCAATTAGAGAGTCATAAGGCGTAGTGCCTGTATTGAAAAGTGGGTTGTGTGCATATTTATTCCAATTCACACCATCATCAGAATAAGCAAAGCAAATACGAAGGGTGTCAAATTTATGCGTTGCGGTATTATAATCGGCTGAAGCGGCTGAAGAATACCACATCTCAAAATGATCAGTTTTATAAATAACAGCAGGTGTTCCCAACCACATATCGTCGTATTCGCCCCAGTTACCATCTTGTAAAACAGGGTTTCCGGCATATTTTGTCCAATTAATTCCATCGGAAGAGGTAGCCAATCCAATTTGTATTTTCCAGGTAGTTGTATCTACTCCGTTGTACCACATCATAAGCTCGCCTGTGTTTTCATCACGAAGTACTGCTGGTGATTCTACCCATGTGCCATCCCATTCGCCATAATTGCCTCTGGTAAAAACCGGATTTGCCGGGCTTTTGGTCCAATTAATGCCGTCGGGAGAATAGGCTACGCCAATGGCTGAATGTGTTGCCCCTTCATTATGAGTTAAGGAAGTATCATATCCGATAGAGTCGCCATAGAAATAGCATAAATACCCACTATCCACTTTCACAATTTCAGGTGTATCCAACCATTCCGAATCCCATGCTCCGGAAAAACCTGTATTGATAACCATATCGGTGTGTTTTGTCCAGTTTATTCCATCAAGTGACCAAGCATATCCAATACGACATTTCATATCTCCTCCCACTGCCGAATAATACATTCTAAACGTATCATCAACCATAATTACTGAGGGCTGACCCACAGCAACGATATCGTAAAATGCTGGTCCTGGAGTGAATACCGGGTTTGAAGGATATTTGGTCCAGTTTACCTGCGCGGAAACAGATATTAGACTCAAAATGGAAACCAAAATAAGAGCAAATAGTTTTCTCATAACTCGAAATATATTGTTGCAGAATGAATTATAATGAATTCAAAGATACGAACTTTCAGTTTTAGAATCAAAAAACTAAAATGATGGACAGCCAATCCACGGTGTTAGTTCTTGAATAATGATACTGTCATTTCTTGGGTCGATAAATTGGTGATAAGTCGTTGGAATTATTACAAATGATTTATCATATACTACATCAATAATGCAATTTGTTTTCCAATTAATAATGAATGCGTTACCACTCCTAATCATATTCCAACAACGAATTTTAATAGCAAAGTCATATCTTTTTTTCATATAAGTATTTAACCAAATTGTGTCGGTAGGATTTTCAGGTAGGGTTTTTAGGAATTTACTTTTGAAACAATTATCATGCTTAAGAATTTCAGTGCGATTCAAATTAAACGCATAATCTCTGTTTTTGTAGAAATAAAGATCTGTTTCTTCCGGTATTCTTAAGGTAGTAAATATAGTGTCACTCTTTTCTTGTGAATAGCTGAAAAATGTGATTATAATAAGCACTAATGTAAAAACTGCTTTTAAGTATTTATTTTTATGGGAATGCATTTTTTTCTGTTTTAAAATGATGGGCAGCCATGAATAAATGATCTCCAAGATAAAATGGTGTCTTTGTTTTCGGGAATTATATATAAATAACTCGAGTGTATTCCATTAGTATTTCCATATGATACCACTCTTTTTATTTTATATGCAAATTTCTTAGTCTTTAATGAATATACCTTAATTTCTTTGTTTTCTATGCATCTTTTAAATGTAGGTACAAACCCTTGTTTTGTCAAGTATTGATTTGTCAAATCTAAATCTATGGTGTCTTTTTTGAAAAAGCTTGAGTCAGGAGTTTGAAGACTAGAACTAACTATTTTTCTACCAATGCTGTCATGAATGGTAATAATATACCCGTTATACTTGAAGTGAGTAGATTCTGAAAACTCCTGTTTCTTTAGTTTTATTCTGCTTGATTTTGTCCAATATCTTCTGTCGAAAAAATGCCCATGGACATTGCAGCTCGCTATAAATAAAGAGCCAATAATGAATATTGCGATTATTGAAAAATATATCTTATTCATGTAATTGTGATGAATATTTTATAATAAGCAAATATACAAAATCCCATTTTATACTTTCCACTAGATCTCTATTTTTATCTGCATAAATCCGTAATAAAATATCACAGTGTAAATTTGCATCTCCTTTCACCTTTTTAACTTTTTAAGTTTCTTAAATGGTCACTTCCCGCCATTGGTTATCTTTGCAAAAAATTTATAATCATGGATATTTCCTGGAACGAATATGTCATTCTCCCGTTGCTTATTTTCTTAGCACGAATTGCCGATCAGTCGGTAGGAACCCTGCGTTTGATATTTCTTTCGAAAGGAATGAAATTATGGGCGCCTATTCTTGGTTTTTTTGAAGTGATAATCTGGCTTCTGGCTGTAGGTCAGATTATAAATGATCTTAATAATTGGGTGGCAATTTTCGCCTATGGTGCCGGATTTGCTGCAGGAAATTATATTGGCATCAGGCTCGATGAAAGATTATCACTTGGAACCTATATTGTGAGGGTTATTCCAAAAATGGATGTTAGTGAATTGGTGATGCACCTCAAAGAGAATAATTTTGGAGTAACTACAATGGATGCAATGGGGAGTAGGGGTCCGGTAAAGATAATAATGTCGATCATTAAAAGGAAAGACTTGAAAGCCTTTATAAATTCGGTTCATCATTATAATCCCAATGCTTTCTATACGGTCGAGGAGGTTAGGGCGGTATCAGAAGGAGTGTTTCGAAATTCAACCAGAGGCTCTGGTATTTTTAATTTGAGAAAAGGAAAATAGATCTGATGCACGTCGCACTTTTGACTAGCCTTGAATCAGCTTCTCATAAAAAGTCTTCAGCTCACGAGCAGTTTTTTCCACGCTAAAATTCTCAGCAATATGTTTTGGCGCTGCTTCGGCAAATTTCTTTCTCAATTCAGGATTTTCATATAGTTTGATCATCGCATCGGCTAATGCTTTTGAACTTGCTCTGGGCACAACGATTCCGTATTCTCCATCTTTCACTAGCCCAATATTTCCTTCAATATCTGTAATGATAGGAGCTGTGCCAACACTCATGGCTTCAATTACTGACTTGTTTGTGGCTTCCCCATAAAGAGATGATAATACATAAACATTACTCGCTTTTACAAGTTCGCGAGCATCTTTTCTAAATCCGGTGAAGATAATTCGATCTTTATGCGGGCTTTTGGCTACAAGCTTTTTCACTTCATCGCTATTTAGTCCTTCTCCTATTAATAAAAGATAGAAAGGAATATTCTCGGGAATCTCAAAAGTAGCCTTGATTAAATATGGAATGCCTTTCATCGGGCGGGCATTTGCTACCATTGAAACTGTATATGCATTTTCAGGAATTCCGAATTCACTGAGATCGCCTTTTTTTATATCTGAATACCAAGATGGATGATGTCCTTTGTGAATACAAACTGCTTTTTTCTTTGTAAATAGAATATTGCGATTGATATAATTGGCAACACCTTGTGCAATGCACCAAATGCTATCGACTCTGGGATGTAAGTATTTATAGTACGCTGTAGGATCCCACCAATGAATATTTCCAAGGTATCCGCGATATAAAACGACTTTTACCGGAAGTTTTTTTGCCGCTTTGATGCCATTAATTATGGCTTTGCTATTAAATAAATGAAGAATATCGTACTGTCCTTCAATAAGCTCTTTGCGAATGAAAGCTATTTCTTTTTTATCAAGCTTCTTCTCAGGGTGAAAATCGATTAATCGTATGCCAGCTTTAATAAACTCTTCATTCCACTCAGTATCTCCATAGGTCATGATGGTGATATCGACTCCGCTTTTGGCCATCTCAATCATGGCACTTGCTTCCGGCCTCGATGAAACCAATCCCCTGTAATTGCTTATGACCAGTATTTTCACTACTTTTTTGTGCAAAGGTAATTGATTTATGAGATATGATTTTTGATTTATGAATAGGCGTAATTTGTAAATTCAGAATGTTTGAAATTCAGTAATTTTGCCACTAATCAAGTTTTTGATTTTAAACCACGTCCCGATGGCTATCGGGAAACACATATTTACACAAATAATTTCCCTTTCTTAATTATGTCGAATAATAACGCCAAGGCATGATTCACGAATGCTACAATCAATTGCATGTGGTATTTGTGGCACAAAATGTCGCGGAGTCGTCATGAAGTGCATTTTAAACCAAACAACCAATAGTATGAGTGAAATGAAATACTTTGGTATGTTTGAACAATGCCGCCAAAGGCGGTATGCTGTAATCAGTAGTGATAGTATGAAGCCATGAAATAATTCGTGCATTCGTGGTAAAAACTAAATAACGAACTGATTATGAGCTTGCTAGTATAAGTTGTATATAGGCGGAGAAGTATTGTAGAATATATCAATAAGACATTTGCAAATCAGCACAATAAAATTATCAGATCTCGTTCAAATAAAGTATTTTTGTACTCAAAGCATTTGAATTATGTCAGTAACGGTTGAACAGCTTACCAAAGTTTATGGGAGCCAAAAAGCGCTCGATAATGTTTCTATTGATATTGTAAAAGGCGAAATTGTTGGTCTTCTTGGTCCCAATGGAGCAGGGAAGTCAACCCTAATGAAAATTATTACTTGTTATCTGCCTCCTACAAGTGGTGAAGCTGTAATTAATGGTTTTGATATTGCCACTGAAAGCATGCAGGTGCGCAGATCTATTGGTTATTTACCCGAAAGCAATCCTTTATATTATGATATGCACGTGAAAGAATTTCTGCATTTCATTGCAGGTGTGCACGGGTTAAAAAATCGCAAGGAAAGAGTCAACGAGATGATAGAAATGACTGGTCTTCATGTTGAAATGAAGAAGAAAATCGGTGCATTATCGAAGGGTTTTAAGCAGAGGGTTGGTTTGGCTCAGGCATTGATTCATGATCCAGAAGTACTTATTCTTGATGAACCTACCAGTGGCTTAGATCCTAATCAAATTATTGAAATCAGGGGATTGATTAAAAATGTGGGGAGTCAGAAAACCATTTTGCTTTCTACACATATTATGCAGGAAGTTGAAGCGATTTGTAGTAGAGTGATCATTATAGATAAAGGTAAAATTGTTGCCGACGATAAAACAGAAAATCTCACCAATTTATTTACTGGCCCTGAAATGATTTTGGTTGAATTTGAACAATCAGTTGCCAAGGATGCTTTAAAGAAAATTCAGGGTGTAAAAAATCTGCATTCTGCAGGAACCAATGCATGGAAAATTGAGGTTGGAGCTGGTAGCGATGTTAGAAAATCTTTATTTGATTTTGCAGTGAAAACAAATAATACTGTATTGAGTTTATCTAAAGAAAAACACAGTATTGAAGAATTATTTCAACGGCTTACTAAATAATTTTGTACTTTTGTGGCGTTGGAAAGATTTGATTGATTGCAACCACGTGAAAAAATGCTAAAGACAATAGCTTTTTACCCCAATCTTTCACGGTCCTTCTGAATAGTTTTTGTTTAACTTAATTGATAAAAACATGAGTTATTTTTTTACCTCAGAATCTGTATCCGAGGGACACCCGGATAAGGTTTCTGATCAAATTTCTGATGCCATTTTAGATGAATTTTTGGCATTCGATCCCGCCTCAAAAGTAGCATGTGAAACTTTGGTTACTACAGGGCAGGTTATTGTTGCCGGCGAAGTGAAATCAAAGGCCTATGTAGATGTGCAGGATGTTGTTCGTCGTGTTGTGAATGAAATCGGTTATACCAAAAGTGAGTATCAATTCGATGGAAATTCATGTGGTGTATTATCTGCTATTCACGAGCAGTCTCCAGATATTAACCAAGGTGTTGTTGCCGGAGAAGGTTTGCATAAAGAGCAAGGGGCAGGAGATCAGGGAATGATGTTTGGCTATGCCAGCAAAGACACTGATGATTTTATGCCATTGCCACTAGATCTATCACATAGAATTCTCCAAATTTTGGCAGAAATTCGTCGTGAAGGAAAAGATATGCTGTACCTCCGTCCCGATTCAAAATCACAAGTTACTATTGAATATGACGATAACAATACTCCAATTCGTATTGACACTATCGTGGTTTCTACTCAGCATGATGATTTTGATCCGAATGAGGAGCATATGCTTCAGCGTATCAAAGACGATGTGCAAAATATATTAATCCCTCGTGTAAAGGCCGATCTCCCATCAAGGGTTCAGGAGCTTTTTAAAGGCGATTATGTTCTTCACGTAAACCCTACTGGAAAATTTGTTATTGGAGGTCCCCACGGTGATACTGGTCTTACCGGTCGTAAAATTATTGTCGATACCTACGGTGGCAAAGGAGCCCACGGTGGTGGAGCTTTCAGCGGAAAAGATCCTTCAAAAGTAGATAGATCTGCTGCTTATGCATCGCGTCATATTGCGAAAAATCTTGTTGCAGCTGGTGTTGCTGATGAAATTCTGATTCAGTTGGCTTATGCAATTGGTGTTGCTGAACCAGTAGGGGTGTATGCAAACACTTATGGAACATCTAATGTTGATATGAGCGATTCTCAGATTGCACAGAAAATCAAAACTATTTTTGATCTTAAGCCAGCTGCAATTGAAAGTCGATTAAAGCTTAGAAATCCTATTTATAAGGAAACAGCTTCTTATGGACATTTTGGAAGAACTCCTAGAATGGTAGAGAAAACATTTGAATCTCCATATCAGGGATCTAAAACTGTACAGGTTGAACTCTTTACTTGGGAAAAACTGGATAAAGTTGACGAAGTAAAACAGAGTTTTGGAGTATAATCAAATTTTAATAGCAAAAAAAAAGCTGCCATTTGGCAGCTTTTTTTATTTAATGCTTTACAATCAATTTTCTTGTGAATTGCGGCTCTCCATTAATTTTTAGAGAGTAGAAGTATACGCCCGACGTTAATGAAGATACATCAATGCTTGCTCTGCTTCCACTAATTGGAACAGTTTGTCTAATAGCTTCTCCTCCAAGTAGATCACTTATTACAATTTCGGCGTGATAAGAACCTGATCTCAAAGTGTAGTTGAAATATACTATTGAGGATGCCGGATTTGGATAAGCATTCGAAAATTCTACCATAGGTGAAGTTTCTTCTATACTAGCTGGAGTTGCACCATATACAACATTTACACAAACAGAATCATTGGGGTTGGTATTATCATAGAAGGTATACCTGATTGTGCTTTGACCTAAATGTCCTTTTGGAAAATAATCGCCAATGAAATCATTCTGATTACTTGCTCCAGCGGCAATGCTGATAATATCACCAGAAATATATGTCGAAGAATCATAACAAGCTCCCCAACAGAAAGTATTTGAAGATCCGGGAATTATTGATACATAGGCTTTTTTTACCCTTACACTGATAGCAGAACTTCCATTATTGTGTACCTCAAGATGAGAATTCATTAGGGTATACAGACCAGAATCACCCCAAATATAGACATAGTCGTTATTATTTAGTGCTCCTGATTCATCAGACAAAGATAGATTCTGTGCAAAAGCTACTCCAAGACCTGCAAAGAGAAATATCAAATTGATAAATATATATTTCATAATATTTAGTTTTGTACAAATATCATCTAAAAATACGAAAAATTCAAGCTTAAGTCAAATTTTTTTCGCATTTTCGGACAAAATATCGAAAAACTATGCCAAAGAAGACTCTATTCAAGACTATTTTTAAGTGGCCCTTATATATTTGGATTCTTATTTCTATGGTGTTGGGCTCGGCTTGGGGTTTAGCTGTAGTTAATGCTGGTATTGGAAATTTTCACATGGATTGGGTCGCTCCCTGGGGAGATATTTTTCTTCGCTTACTTAAATTTATTGCCGTACCTCTCATTATAGCATCTATTGTTTCAGGAATTATTTCACTGAAAAACATGGATAAATTTGCAGGAATTGCCTGGAAAACATTATTAATTTATGTGATTACCACTTGCATGGCTATTTCAATCGGATTATTCTCTGCAGATTTAGTGCGACCCGGAGATGATCTTGCAGGTATTGAAATAAAACAAAATGATGAGAAAATTGCAGAAATAATTGGTGATCAAAATGAAAATGAATCCCGTCCAATGGATTATATACTAAACATGGTTCCTGAGAATTTCTTTTTAAGCGCCTCCGATAACTCTTCTATGCTTCAAATAATTGTAGCTTCAATATTATTGGGGTTGTCTATATTGGCAATTCCTGAAAAGAAACGCCCTATTATAACTTCTTTATTTGAAGAATTAAATGATGTTTTCATTAAAATGATTTCTTTTGTGATGAAAATTGCTCCTTTGGGTGTTTTTGCTTTGCTTGGAACTGTTATAGTGTCATTTGGTGCAGATCAAGGTGTATTTATAGGTATGGGTAAGTATGTTCTTGTGGTTCTTGCAGGACTGTTTTCCTTGATCCTTATTATCTATCCTCTGGTCAATTATTTGTTTACAGGGATGAAACCGTTGAAATTTCTACGTGGCATTTTCCCTGCTCAACTTTTGGCATTTTCAACAAGTTCGAGTGCTGCAACATTGCCTTTAACTACACTTCAGGTAAGAAATAAATTATGTGTTTCTGAAGAAGTGAGTGGTTTTGTGTTGCCTTTGGGTATGACGGTAAATATGGATGGAACAAGCTTATATCAGGCAGTTTCAGCAGTATTTATTGCACAAATATTTCAAATTGATTTGTCACTAATGGCACAATTGACCATTTTGTTTACAGCTTTACTGGCGTCAATTGGTTCGCCTGCAATTCCAGGCGGCAGTATAGTAATGATGATTGTGGTTCTTTCATCGGTTGGTATTCCTGCCGAAGGATTGGCACTGATATTAGGAGTAGATCGGTTTCTCGATATGTGCAGAACAATGACCAATGTAACCGGCGATGCAATGGTATGTTGTTTAGTAGATAAGTTTCATAAGAAAAAATGATTATATTTGATTTCTGGTAGTGTAGAATTTGATCAAAAATAACATGCAACTTAAATAAAAAAGTGTTGTCTTGTAATTAAATTGAATAATATGGATATTTTAATCCATATATTTGCGAGCATAAATCTAAAACATAAACCTATGCGAATTTTACTTTCTGTTTTTTTCATTGCGTGTACAATGTTTGCTTTTAGCCAAACCATTGTAAGTACTACTCCGGCAAATAAAAATGTTGTTATTGAGGAGTTTACTGGAATTCATTGCGGATATTGCCCAGATGGACATAAAATCGCTCAGCAGATAATTAATGCAAATCCTGGTCGTGTTTGGGGTATTAATATCCATCAGGGTTCTTATGCTTCACCTGGTGCTGGTGAGCCTGATTATAGAACACCATTTGGAGATGCCATTGCTGGTCAGTCTGGTTTAACAGGATATCCAGCTGGAACTGTGAATCGTCATCTTTTTGCTGGATTGTCACAGGGTTCGGGAACTGCAATGAGTAGAGGAAGTTGGACAAGTGCTACCACAACTGCTCTTGGAGAAGCTTCTTGTGTTAATGTTGCAGTTGATGCAGATGTTGACTATTTAACCCGACAGGCAACTGTACTTGTTGAAGTATATTATACCAGTAGCAGTGCACAGTCTTCAAACTTTTTGAACCTTGCTCTTATTCAGGATTATATTAAAGGCCCTCAATCTGGTGCAAGTACTTATAACCCAACAATGGTAACAACTGATGGTCAGTACTGGCATATGCATATGCTGCGTGAATTGATTACCGGACAATGGGGTATAGAAATTACAAATACTACTGCAACTACTTTCTGGGATTCTACTTTTGTTTTTACTATTCCATCTGATTATTATGGAATTCCTGTTGATATATCAAATGTTGAACTTGTGGCTTTTGTAACAGAAAGTCATCAGGAGATTCTTTCAGCTCATGGTGACCATTTGCCATTGCCAACAAAAGATGCTGGTGTTATTTCTATTGCTAATGTTCCTGCATATACTTGTGCCGGAACTTTTACCCCGTCTGTGAATATTAAAAACTTTGGTTCTGATACACTAACCAGCGTTGATATTGTTTATTATCTTGAAGGAGAAACACCTGCTACATATAATTGGGTGGGAAGTTTGCCTACTGGCTCTGACGCTGATGTGGTTCTGGCTCAGGTAACTTCAAGTTCATCTGGTGCGGTTAATTTTATCGTCAAAACAGAAAATCCAAATTTATCAACGGATATGAACACAATTAATGATTCTACAATTAATAGAGTTGGAATCTATACCGCATCTAATGCCGCTCCATTAACAGAAGATTTTGCTTCATCATTTCCTCCTGGAGATATTGTTGCCTATGACGCAACTAACGATGGAATAAACTGGATTAGAGCTACTGCTAATGGTGGTTCAGCATTTATTAACTGGTATAACATTAGTTCAGGCAGAACCGATGATTTAATTTTACCGCCTCTCGATTTCACAGGAATGTCAAATATGGCTTTAAGCTTTGTTGTTGCTTATAGACAATATTCATCTGAAAATGATAAACTACAGGTTGATGTTTCTACAAATTGTGGAACTTCTTGGACCACATTATGGACAAAAAGTGGTAGTGCCTTGTCAACAGGAGCTGCAACTACAAGTCCTTTTACTAGCCCTAGTGCTTCAGAATGGAGAAATGAGATCGTAGATTTAACAAGTTACGATAATACTGATGATGTTCTTATTAGATTTAGAGCAACAAGTAATTATGGAAACAACCTTTTATTGGATAATATTAATATAGATGCCAATATGTCGGTATTAGATGTTGATGATAATGTTTCTTTGAGTCTTTTCCCAAATCCAGCGGATAATGCTACAACACTTCGTATAGAGTCTAATCAAAGTTCAGATGCCTTGATTAGTATTTATAATACATTGGGTGAAATGGTCTATTCTTCAAGCACTTATGTTAATAATGGTGTAAATGAAGTAAATTTGAATACTTCTGGTTTGGTAAATGGAATGTATTTTGTTAATATTCAAGTTGTTGAAGAGATGTATAATCTCCGCCTCAGCATTGCACGTTAATTAATATCTTTGTTATTGAAAAGCCGGTTTTATACCGGCTTTTTTTTATTTTAGTGTATGAAAATTATGCTTCCCTCATATCAAGATGCAGCATATAATCTGGCTTTTGAAGAGTATCTTCTGAAAAATTCGAAAGAGGATTTTGTGCTCCTTTACCGCAATAATCCCTCTTTGATTGTTGGGAAACATCAAAATGCAATGGCAGAAGTAAACTACTTGCATGCAATTGAACACAAAATTCCGATCTATCGTCGTATAAGCGGTGGGGGAACGGTTTATCATGATCCGGGAAATATTAATTTCTCTTTTATTCTCAATGCTCCGGGAAACAATAAAGTTGATTTTAAAAAATATACCCGCCCTATAATCGATTTTTTATTGAGCCTAAATCTGCCTGCCACTTTGGGAAGTAGAAATGAGATATTGCTTGATGGGAAAAAAATTAGTGGAAATGCAGAGCATGTTCATCGTGATCGGGTTCTACATCATGGAACTTTGCTTTTCGATTCTGATCTTGAAGCGCTGATTTCATTTCTTCAAGTTGATATTCTGGCATATAAAGATAAATCAAGTAAATCGGTTCGTAGTCAGGTTGTAAATATTAAGGATTATACTCCCCGTCTTTCAATTTCAGATTTCACAAACCAATTGACATCTTTTTTAGGTGCTTTTTTTGGTGCTGAGAAAACAAAGATTACTCTGCATGATGAAAAAGCGATAGAAGCTCTTGCGCTAGAGAAATACCAAAGTAGAGAATGGAATTTTGGATATAATCCTTCGTATGCTTTTGAAAAACGTAAGCAGTTTGAAGGACGAAATGTTTTTGTCAAAATTGTAGTGGAAAAAGGCATCATTCAAAACTTAAGTATATCTGGCGAAAATCTATCCGAAGGGCTTATGTTTTTGTCGAAATGTGATTTTTATGGTGTGTTTCACGATTATTTGGGAATTTCCAAATACTTGAGTAGCAAAGCGTTTTTTACGCATTCAGAAGAGTCTTTTGTTAATACTTATGTTAAATTATTTTTTTAACTAAGGTATTTGGTATAATTTTAGCTTTCTTTATTAAAATTATTCATCATGAAAAGAAATCTTCTACTCTTAGCTCTTTCTTTAGCCTTGGTTTTACCTTCGTGTAAAACATCCAGCGTTTATACAAATGTTCTGGTTCCGGCTGAAATTAATGTACCTCAGCATGTTCAAACCGTCGGAGTTTTGAATCGGAGTTTACCCGCAAAGGGTGAAGGATGGTCGAACTTTCTTGAGGGCTTTTTATCGGGAGAGTCTATTGCTGCCGATCGAGAGGGATCTTATAACGTGTGTAAAGGACTTTCTTTTAAAGTAAATACAAACCCAAGGTTTAAAGCTATTTTAATGGATGGTGAAGATCTTCGTGGTACCGGTACAAAAGAATTTCCTGTTCCTTTAGCATGGGATGAAGTTGATCGCCTATGTAAGAAATATAAGGTAGATGCAATTGTTTCTCTCGAAACTTTTGATTCGGATATTAGTTTGCGAAAAAATTCGCGTGAAGTTGAGCGTACTGTTGACGGAGAGACTCGCATTGTTACAGAGTTTCTTGCCGATTTACATATTCGTGTTAGTGCAGGGTGGAGGATATATGATAATGTAACAAAGAAAATTATTGACCAGAATGTTTTTTACGATGAAAAAGCATGGGGCGGTGTAGGACCCAATCCAGATGCTGCTTTACGAGATCTGCCATCAAAGCGTTCTGCAATTAATGATGCAGGTTACTTTTCTGGTGAAATGATGGGTGTTCGAATTAGCCCCAATTGGGTTCGCGTATCCAGATACTATTATACCAAAGGAGATGATCGTTTTAAGCGTGCTAAAGCATATGTTAAAGTAAATAATTGGAATGGTGCAGTTAAAATCTGGTCGGATGTGGCCAAGAGTCCTGATCCTAAAGCTGCTGGACGCGCATGTCATAATATGGCTTTGGCAGCTGAAATGGAAGGAGATTTAAATATCGCATTAGAGTGGGCAGAAAGAGCTTATAGTAGTTTTGGAATTAAGAAAGAACGTACCTATATCAATGAATTAAATTTGCGTAAATTGGAGGCTGAACGACTTAAGGAGCAATTGCCTGATAATTAACATTATACATTCTGTTTTTAAGGGCTTTTCTTTGGAAAGCCCTTTTTTATTTTTAAAATAATAGTTAAAACATAGTACTATGTATAGCATAGTACTAAATTATTATTTATATTTGCCTCATCAATTGAAATAATATGAAAGCAGAAAAGAATAGTATACAGTTGCGAAAGGGCGTTATAGAAATGTGCGTCCTGCATCTAACGCTGGATGATCCTAAATACACTGGTGATTTGCTTAAAGAGTTGAAAGAAGCTTCTTTGCTGGTGGTGGAAGGAACTTTGTATCCGCTGTTAAATCGTCTAAAGGATGATGAATTACTCGAGTATTATTGGGAGGAAAGTACAGGAGGGCCACCTCGTAAATACTATACTTGCACACCAAATGGGGAGAAGTATCTACAGGAATTGAAAAAAAACTGGAGTGAGCTTGTGAATTCTGTGAATGGTATTCTGCAGTCCAAATAATTAATGTAAATCAAAAAAACACAATACAATGAAAAAGAATTTTTCGGTCAACATTGGCTATATGCTTTTTAATATAGATGAGGATGCATTTGAACGATTATCGTCATATTTGGATACTCTTCGTGCACTTCTTAACCTTGGAAATGATCCTGAAGAGGTTATGAAAGATATAGAAATTCGCATGGCTGAGCTGCTTAACAGTCGATTAAGTGAATATAAAAATGTGATTATTCTAGATGATGTTGAATTTGCCATTCAGGAAATGGGCGAGCCAGAAACGATTGAAGAAAATGCCCCCGAGGGAGACAAGGAGAAAAAGGAGGAAGAATCAGATAAGGGTTCTCGAAGGCTCTTTCGTGATTCTGAGAACATGATGATTAGTGGAGTTGCTTCGGGAATGGCTGCCTTCTTCAATATCGATTCTTTATGGATTCGCTTGGGTTTTATTTTTCTTACCCTAGTGGGTGGATCAGGAATATTTATTTACCTTATTCTGTGGTTAATTGTACCAGAAGCTAAAACGGCCAGCGAAAGATTACAAATGCGTGGGGAGAAAGTTACGGCATCAAATCTTGCTAAGAATATAGAAAAAGAGTTCCACCAAGTAAAGGAAAATATTAAAGGATGGGGGAAAAAAGGAAAAAAGTCGGCTGAGAAGTTTGCTTTAGACCTTAATGATAAAACTGGGAAAGGAGGACATTTCTTCATGGAAGTTTTTGGTCGTGCATGGCAGTTTTTTCTTTTAATATTTGGAATTTTATTGGTGATAACAACCATATATTTGTCGCTTTTATTTCTGTTTGCTGTTTTTACCAATATCTGGCCTCATATCAATTTTAGTCCCTTTTCTGAAGCAAGTTTTACCAGTTTTCTATTTGAATTTACACTCACAGATTTATGGGGGTATTTAACTTTGATAGGATTATTGGGATTAATTATGATACCACTGCTTAAACTTATGATGAGCGGAATTCTTTTGGTTTTTAGACTTAAACTTAAAAACAAAATAGTTTCAAAAATCAGTTTAAGTGCATGGATTCTTTCGCTCACTATGGTAATGGCTTCTATAACTCTCCATTCAATTCATTATTCTAAAACAGATATTGATACTATGGAGAAGGAAGTTATTATAACGCAGAAAACTATTTTTCTGGATTTGAAAGCGGATAATATAAATAACAGTGCTTTGTTTAATGCAGAAAAGCATGGTACATTTCTGTTCTCCAAAAGCGAATCTGACATAATGCTGTTTAAGTATCCTAAAATTTCTTTTGTGAAAAATGATGTCGATTCAGCTCTGCGTGTTGTTGCGATTGCAAAAAGAAGAGGTGGGAGCAGTGATTTTTTTATCAATGAACAGGTTTTTACAATTGATTCATCTCAAGTGATTCTTTCATGGTCGCCTTTTATTCAGGACGAAAAAACTTTATGGGATTATAGCTATCAAATCTATTTACCCGATTCTTGTGTTTTGCAATTATCAGCTAATGTTAAAGATGCAATGAGAAGCAGAAATCACATGAGTAAAATGGATATGGCGTATGATTATTTTGTACTTGATGGAAATCGGTTACGACATGCTGATATACCAATTCTTGAGGAATAAGAAATAAAAAAAGGAGGCTGTATCATAACTGATACAGTCTTTTTTTATGCAGCAAGTTCCAGATATTTAGGGAATGTGATTTTTACAAGTTTTGCTTTTT
>JAFGWG010000225.1 GCA_016937255.1 Bacteroidales bacterium | reverse complement strand
GTGCGGTAAAGTTTCCCACGAAGGCCACCAAGACCACGAAGAAATAAGGGCACGGAGAGAGTTCACTCTCACACTCACACTCACACTGTTAAGCGGGGGAATGCTACTTTGGTGCGATGATAAAGCAATGAGACCTCTCTGCATCAGCCGCACCAATATATACGCACGGCTGATCTGAGTGCGTCTTATTGCGTTGATGTGCTTGTCCGAAAGAAAGTCATAGCTAAGCATGTCGAGAATTTTCCTGCATGTTTTGCGGCAGACGAACTCTTAACCGCTACTATGACTACGCAGTATCGAACGAATAGATGTCTGCTTGAAATTCTTCGCTCTTATTCTCAAACTGATTTTTATTTTATCTTTGTCGAAATACATCGATGTATATGAATACTTCAAAATCTAACGCATTTGCCCTGTTTATTATCGGGCTTTTTTTCTTTATTTTTGGTTTTGTTACGTGGCTAAACGGGGTTCTTATTCCATTTCTGAAAGATGCTTGTGAATTAACCAGCCGGCAGGCATTACTGGTTACTTTTGCTTTTTATATTTCATATTTTGTAATGGCTATTCCCTCTTCGTATGTATTAAAATGGACAGGTTTTAAGAAAGGAATGCCACTGGGACTGATCATAATGGCAATTGGATCATTAATTTTTATCCCTGCAGCATACACACGTCAATACCCTCTATTTTTGGTTGGATTATTCCTTCAAGGAACCGGACTCACCATTCTTCAAACAGCTTCCAATCCTTATGTTACCATACTTGGTCCCATTGAAAGTGCTGCAAAACGCATCAGTATTATGGGTGTAGCAAACAAAGTGGCAGGAATGATTGGCCCATTAATTTTAGGTGCAATTATTTTAAGCTCTGGAGCCGAATCATCAGAATTAAGCAAAATGGTTGCAGGTCCAGAAAAAGATGCTTTTCTCGACACTTTAGCGCTTAAAGTAATAAACCCGTATATGATATTAGCCGGAGTTTTATTACTACTTGCTGCACTAGTCTATTTTACACCATTACCTGAAATTGAAGAAAGCGAGAGCAGTACAGAAGATAAATCTACTCATAAATCCATCCCTTCCTATCTTTGGTACGGTGTTGTTGCTATAATTTTTTATGTTGGGGTTGAAGTCATTGCAGGAGATACCATAATCCTGTATGGCAAAAGCCTTGAATTATCTGCAATTAATATCAGCTTATTTGGCATAGACATCAACCTAAGCAACCCTGCATATTTTACTACCTACGTAATGTTTGGGATGGTACTTGGATATCTGTTTGGTATCTCAACAATTCCAAAACTCATTTCGCAGGAAAAAGCATTGGCATTATTTGCAGTTCTTGGTTTAGTATTCTCCCTTTTGGCCATTTTAAGCAGCGGATTCAACAGTATTATCTTTATTGCTCTGCTAGGTTTTGCTAATGCCATTATGTGGCCCGCAATATGGCCATTGTCCATCGACAAACTCGGCAAGTTTACAAAAATTGGCTCCGCGCTATTAATCATGGGCATTATTGGTGGTGCCGGCATGCCCTATTTATTTGGCATTTTAGGAGAACATATCTCCATGCATAATGCTTATGTAATTCTCTTCCCAGGATATTTATACATCCTCTTCTTCGCCATAAAAGGTCATAAAATAGGAAAAGCATAATAATGTTTTTACTGACTTTAATAAATGTACCCGACTGGCTTGAGCAACACCAATTGCCATGCATGTATAAAAGTATTACTGGCCATGAATGTCCGGGTTGCGGTATACAAAGATCATTTATTGAAATTTTGCGGGGACAAATATGGGAAAGCATTTTAACCTACCCTGGACTTATTCCGCTAATAATCACAATATTACTCACTCTTTTGCATCTAAAGTTTAAATGGAAATGGGGACCGCGTGTAATTATTTACATGGTAATCTTCACCATTTCAATCATTCTTGTTAGCTTTGTTGTGAAGAAATTCATTTAAGAAAAAAAATATGGACAATAATAACATGAATCAGAATCAAGGTGGTTACCAACAACAACCTATGGGCTATTTGCCTCCTCTTCCCAATGCTACAGGTGCTCTTGTATTAGGCATTTTATCGATTGTTTTTTGTTTTTGCTACGGAATTGTCGGTATTATTCTGGGAATTATCGGTCTTATCCTTGCCAATAAAGCCACACAGCTTTTTGAGCAAAATCCAAATGGATATAGTCAGTCTTCTCATGGGAATGCCAAAGCAGGCAAGATTCTATCCATCATTGGCTTGGTTTTAAGTGCTCTAGTATTGATTTATTTCATAGTAGTACTTGCTTTTATTGGATCAATGATGAGCGACTTCCCCTGGAACGATTTCCGCTAAATCATGTATAAAATTCTTCCTGTCGGCCTCATCAGAGACGCCGATCGCGACTGCATTGAAAAGGAGCCCATCGCTTCCATTGATCTGATGGAACGTGCGAGTAATGCTTGCTTCGACTGGATTTCAGACCATTTTCCAAAAGAAAATTTCAGTTTTCATATACTTGCTGGAATTGGAAATAATGGTGGAGACGGACTTGCCATTGCAAGAATGCTTTTCGAAGCCGGATACAAAGTCAATACAAGCGTCATCAGATTTTCTGATAAAAGCAGCGAAGATTTCAATATCAATTTGGAGAGACTGAAAAAGCTTTCTGCAATTGAAGAAATTTCAAAGGGAGAAAAACTAAATCTTAGACCTGGGCAAGACATTATTGTCGATGCCATACTTGGCTCAGGCATTACCCGAAGCCCGGAAGGATGGCTGGCAGATATTATTCACTCCATCAATAATTCAGAGAGTCCTATTATTGCCATTGATATACCCTCGGGTTTGATGACGGATGAAAGCTCCATAAATCATGCAAAAAACATAGTCCAAGCCAATATCACACTTACACTTGGCGTGCATAAACTTGCATTGTTTTTACCTGAAAACGAGCGATTTGTTGGTGATTGGCATTTTATTCCCATCGGGCTAAGACAGGAATTTATTTCTGAAGCCAAAACCCGGCATCATTATACTACCATTGAGGATATTGAGTCACTCGTACTCCCCCGCCCAAAGTTTGCTCACAAAGGCACTTACGGTCACACATTGATTTTTGCCGGAGGAAAAGGCAAAATGGGCGCTGTGGTTCTTTCTGCAAAAGCAGCACTGCGATCAGGCTGCGGACTTGTTTCGGTTCACACGCCAGAAAAACAATCGCATATCATTCAAAGCTCTGCACCCGAAGCCATGATTTCAGGCGATGCTGATCCAAATTTCATTTCTGAATTTCCCGAAATTGCTCAGTTCACTTCAATTGGATTTGGTCCGGGCTGTGGAACAGACGAAAAAACAGCCAAAGTGCTGAAAAATATCATTCAAAATGCAAATCAGCCTCTCGTTTTAGATGCCGATGCATTAAATATTCTGGCCGAAAACAAAACCTGGCTGGCATTTCTGCCTAAGAACAGCATTCTTACTCCGCATATTGGCGAATTCAAACGCCTGAACGGAGATTCAAAAAATGATTTTGAGCGGCTGAATGATGCATCAGCCTTGGCGATGAAACATGGAATAATTATCATTCTCAAAGGTGCAAATACAGCCATTTGTGCTCCCGACGGCAATATCTATTTCAACCCAACCGGAAATCCCGGAATGGCAAAAGGCGGCAGCGGCGATGTGCTTACCGGATTTCTTGCCGGATTGTTGGCCAAAGGTATGAATCCATTGCATGCAGCCATACTTGGAGTCTATTTACACGGACTTGCCGGCGATATTGCTGCAGAAAACCTGAGCATGGAAGCCATGAAATCGGGCGATATTATTGAGATGCTTCCTGAGGCGTGGAATGCGGTAATAGACTAAAAAAACCTCTATATTCCATGACCTTCATGCTTCGGGACGATGGAATATAAATTTAGCTTGTTGACTGAGGAAAATTACAAAGTCTTCAAATACTCCTTCACCGCAGCTTCAATCTCATTGTGAATTTCATCACCGTCGGTTTTTACGAATTCCTCTCCGATAATCTTCTCGTATAATTCGATATAGCGAGTGGCCACAGAGTGAATAAAATACTCGTGCATTTTTGGAACTTGCTGACCCTCTTTACCCTGAAATCCATTTTCCATCAACCATTCACGAACAAATTCCTTGGAAAGCTGACGTTGGGGTTTCCCTGCAGCCTGTAGTTCTTCGTATGTATCCAGATAGAAATATCGAGAGGAATCGGGAGTATGAATTTCATCAATCAGAATGATTTCATCACCAACTTTTCCGAATTCATATTTGGTATCGACCAGAATAAGCCCTTTATCAGCTGCCATTTCGGTACCACGTTCAAAAAGCTTGTAGGTATATTCTTCAAGTTTAGCATAATCTTCTTCTGACACCAGTTTATGCTTAATAATATCTTCTCTTGAGATATCTTCATCATGTCCGATATCTTCTTTTGTAGTTGGTGTGAGAATAGGTTTTTCAAATTTCTGATTTTCTACCATTCCATCAGGCATAGGCACACCACAAAGAGAGCGTTTCCCTGCTTTATATTCGCGCCAAGCATGTCCGGTAAGATAACCGCGAATCACCATTTCTACTTTAAAAGGCTCTGCGTATCTACCCACCATTACACTGGGATGCGGAACAGCCATTTTCCAATTTGGAACGATATCCTCAGTAGCATCGAGAAAACGTTCGGCTATTTTATTCAAAACCTGTCCTTTATATGGAATACCTTCAGGCAAAACCACATCAAAAGCAGAAATGCGATCGCTCACAATCATAATCAGCAAATCATCAACGGTATACACATCACGTACTTTACCGTGATAAACATTTTGTTTTTCGCCAAAATTGAAATTGCTTGATACAAGCGGGGGGTTCATTCTAGGGATTTTCATAACAATGAATATTTTTCGAGTTTGGAAAATTTCAAATAATAGTTCTGACTGTTATAATCGCATTCCAACCACAATTCATCCATGCTCAATCGATTTATAGTCCACTCATTATCAACATTTAACGCAGGAATCAAATCAAAGAGAGGATCAGTAAGATCACGATAAATACCAATGGTTGACAGGCCAAAACTAACCTTATCTTTCTTATCATTAAACACAAAAACAGAACTGCTCAATTGTGAGCCACCTATTGTTTCTTCCACAAGAGCAATAAAGAGGTTGTCTTTTTCGCCATTGATGGTAAACCTCAAGTATACAGAGTCGGCCACATAATAAGTCAGTTGATTCACATCATCAATCAGTATTTCACTGAGTTCAAAAAGTCCAACTACACGCTTTTCAGGGCTGCGAAAACTTATACCGGGTCCTTCGTCGTATTTTGAACAGGCCATAAGCAGTATCAAAAACCCGGCAAGCATTGATATCTTAAGAATTTTTGTTTTCATCATCGTAAGCTTTAATAATTTTGGTAACCAAAGAATGGCGGATAATATCTTTTGCCCCCAGCATAACAATTGAAATATCGTTCACTTCATCAAATATTTTCACGGCATGGATAAGCCCACTTTTTTGATTTTTTGGTAAATCAATTTGAGTAATATCTCCGGTAATTACAAATTTCGACTGATGGCCCATTCGGGTTAGAAACATTTTCATTTGTGCTGAGGTACAATTTTGCGCTTCATCGAGAATAACAAAGGCATTATTAAGTGTGCGGCCTCGCATAAAAGCAAGCGGCGCAATTTCTATCGTTGAATCTTCGAAATAACTTAGCAATTTTTGATGTGGAAGCATATCGCGAAGTGCATCATAGAGTGGTTGCAAGTATGGGTCGAGTTTATCACGCAAATCGCCAGGTAAAAATCCCAGATTCTCTCCTGCTTCCACTGCCGGTCGGGTTAAGACAATGCGTTTTACTGATTTTTCTTTTAGCGCACGCACCGCCAAAGCAACAGCAGTATAAGTTTTCCCGGTTCCTGCCGGACCGACTGCAAACATCATATCTTTACTTGCAATCTCATTTACCATTTTCTGCTGATTTTCGGTTCTGGCTTTTATTGCCTTTCCGTTTCGGCCATAAACAATGATATCGTCTGCCACTTTCGAAATGGAATCCAGTTCTTTGTTCTCGTCAAGTACCAACTCCTCAATATCTTTCTTAGTCAGGCTTCCATACACCTCAAAATGTTTCAAAATAAACTGAAAACGTAAAGAAAACGCTTCAATTTCATCATTGTCGCCAATGGCTTTCAGCATATCGCCACGAACAACAAGTTTTAATTTGGGATACAAAGCACGCAAAACATTCAAATTGCGATCCTGCACTCCAAAAAAACCAACGTGATCAATAAGCTGTAAATCAAAAACCTGTTCTGTCATATATGTGCTTTACAAGGAAAAATTATTTACAAAGCAATATTTTGTAATTTTGACAAAAATACACATATTTTGAAAGAGGCTATAATCACAATAACTTCTGACTGGGGAATCAGGGACTTTTACCGAGCTGCGGTAGAAGGAGCCTTGCTTCGAAAGATCCCGGGGTGCCGTATTATTGCCATTTCGCACGAAATTGCCTGTTTCGATATGCTGGAAGCTTCGTTTGCTCTTCGAAACGCATGGCATAATTTTCCGGAAGGGAGCATACACATTATTGCTGTTGGGGGTGAGGCCTCTATTGAGAACCAACATGTATTGATTGAATATAAAAATCATTATTTCATTGGTGCAGACACTGGTATTTTCGGACTTCTTTTTGATGAAAAACCACAAAAAATTGTAGCCATTGATATTCATCAAGATAGTTCTGTATTTGTTTTTCCAACAAAAGATGTTTTCGTTCCTGTGGCAGCACATATTGCAGAAGGCAAAAATACCGATGAATTAGGTCAGTTACAAACTGCTTATAAAGAACAAATTCCTTATAAACCGGTTATTGAAAAAGACTTAATTAAAGGGATTATCATTCATATTGATCATTATGGCAATGCCATAACCAATATTACTGAAAATCAATTTAAGAAACCCGCCAAAAACAGACGTTTTCAGATTAAAGTCCGCAACGATTACGTACAAAAGCTTGTGGAGGCATACAATGATGTTCCAGAGGGCGAAATGCTGGCTGTATTCGGAAGCAGTGGATTATTGGAAATAGCCATCAATCAGGGTCGAGCGAACGATTTACTTGGCATTCGCCTTAAAGATACAGTGAGGATAGAATTTGAATGATTAGACACAATAAAGTGAATGAAATTACATTAACTTTGCAGCACAAAACAGAAACCTATGTTTGCTTTGTTTAAAAAAGAGGTCAGCGCCTTCCTACATTCATTGATTGGCTATATTGTCATCAGTGTTTTTTTGGCAGTCAACGGCTTAATACTGTGGGTTTTTCCCAGCAACTTCAATATTATAAATTATGGATATGCTACACTCGACGGGCTCTTTTTTCTGGCGCCTTTCGTTTTTCTCTTTTTGCTTCCGGCCATTTCCATGCGCTCATTTGCCGAAGAGATTAACAATGGTACCATAGAGTTGCTCATGACAAAGCCCTTGAGTGAAATTAAAATCATCGTTTCGAAATACCTGGCAGGTATGGTTATCCTGATTTTTTCCCTCCTGCCCACATTTTTCTATTTCTACACCGTTTATCATCTTGCTGTTCCTAAAGGGAATATTGATGTTGGTGGAATTTATGGATCCTATATCGGGTTATTGTTTCTAGGAGCCAGTTTTCTTGCCATTGGTATTTTTGCTTCTTCCATTTCAAAAAATCAGATTGTATCCTTCGTGCTGGCCATTTTCATGTCAGCATTTATGTATCTAGGCTTCGAATTCATTTACGATATCGGAATATTTGGCAATGCTGAACTTTTTGTCAAATCAATTGGAATCAACGAGCACTACATGTCGATGAGCCGTGGGGTACTCGACTCAAGAGATATGATATATTTTCTGAGTCTGATTACTTTCTTCCTTCTATTCACGCGATTTTCACTCGAAAAAAGAAAATGGTAAAGCTATGACAGAAGTAAAAAAGAACAACAAGCAAAGAAAGCGTAGCATACTCACCCTGCTTATAAGTTTATTCATCCTGATTTCTATAAACTTATTGGGCTCTTTGGGCTTTTACAGAGTGGATCTAACACAGGAAAAAAGGTATACGCTGTCTGACAATACCATTGAATTGCTAAAATCACTCGACGACATAGTCTATTTCCAGATACTGCTCGAAGGGGAACTCCCTGCTGCATATCAGAAACTGAGAAACAGCATTCAAGAAACACTTGATGAATTCAGAGCTTATAATAAAACCAACATTCAATACGAGTTTATTGACCCAGCTGAAGGGAAAGACAAAAAAATACTGAATGATTATTATAATGAACTTACCGCAAAGGGTCTTGAACCTGTAATTGATTATGAAGTAAGCGGACAGGGAGATGAACGTAAAATACTTTGGCCATGTGCAATTGTCAACTTTAAAAGCCGCGAAACCATTATCAATTTTGTGAGCTCAAGCCAGCAAATGGACAAAGAAGTTCTGATTAATGAATCGTTGGAAAGTTTGGAATTCAATTTAATTGATGCGATCAGACGCCTTACCATTAAAGTAAAACCTTCTGTTGCATTTATTGAAGGTCATGGTGAAGCAGATGCCATGCGCACCGACGACATTACGCGAAGCTTAGAAGAATATTATAACATTTCCAGATTAGCCATTAATCATCAGCTAAAAGCCCTGAATGACTTTAAAACCATTATTATTGCCGGACCAGATTCTGCTTTTGATGAAAAAGACAAATTCATTATAGATCAATTTATAATGAAAGGAGGAAATGTTCTTTGGCTGATTGATGGAACTCAAACCAATATGGACAGTCTCCAGGCCAAATCAGAAACGGTTGCCATTGCCAACGACCTTAATCTCGACGACATGCTTTTTAAGTATGGAGTGCGCATTAATCCCGACCTATTAATGGATCTCAACAGTTGTCCCATTCCGGTAAAAACTGGGCAAGTGGGCAACCAGCCACAATTCGATTTTTTCAATTGGTATTATTTCCCCTCTGTGTCAAATTTAAACGGGCACCCAATTGTTAAAAACCTGAATGCTTTGCGTTTTGAATTTGTTAGCAGCATTGATACTGTATATTCGGCAGGCATAAAAAAGACAGTATTGTTAAGTACGTCTGAATACACCAGAATATTAAATAGCCCTGCCATCATCAGCTTACGTGTATTGCAGGAAGAACCAAGTAAAAGACTATTTAAGAACAAAGAAGTACCTGTAGCGGTTTTATTGGAAGGAAAATTCAACAGTGTATTTGCAAATCGCATTCCACCAGAAATTGCCGATAACCCCGAAATAGGATTTAAAGAAACCGGCGAAAACAGCAGAATGATTGTTGTATCTGATGGCGATATTATACAAAATCAGTTTCAAATGAAAAACGGACAATTTTTCACTTACCCATTGGGGTACGACCGGTTTACAGGAATCACCTATGGCAATAAAGATTTCATTTTGAACTGTTTGAATTATCTTACCGACGACTCCGATCTTCTTTCTATACGCTCGAGAGAATTAAAAATTAGATTGCTTGACAAAGCCCGCATTTCAGAAAATAAATTCATGATTCAGCTAGCCAATGTAGTGTATCCTGTATTGTCTATCGCCGTATTCGGATTTATTTTGGTTTTTCTTAGAAAAAGAAGAATTCGGAAATTGTAAGCATTTTCAATTGAAAACACAAGATTATGAAAAAACTCATTATCTGGATAACAATATTTCTAATTACAGCTTTTATTGTAATTGCATTTATTGTCAGTAGAAATAACAGCACATTAAACCCAGGAGAAAAGGATTTTGCTTTTACTGATACTGCATCTATTACCAAAATCTTCCTTGTCGATAAAAGCGATAATTCCGTTTTACTCGTTAAACAAGACAGTGGATTGTGGAAACTAAATGAAACTTTGGTTGCTCAACCCGAAATGGTGCGAGAATTGCTTAGAACCATCATGTATGTTTCGGTAAAAAGCCCCGTTTCAAGAAGCATGCACAACACTGTAATAAGCTGGATGTCGGCAAATTCAACTAAGGTTGAAATTTATGCCAGAGTGTACACTATTGATTTTCTTGGAATCAAATTATGGCCAAGAGAAAAACTTGTGCGTACGTATTATGTTGGAGACAATTCGCAAGACAATACAGGAACTTTTATGCTAATGGAAGATGCCGACATGGCTTTCATTTGCCATATACCGGGTTTTAAAGGATTCTTGCAAACAAGATATAGTCCATTACAAAAAGATTGGAGAGATCATGGTGTATTTAGGTATTCCATCCCTGATATCGCCTCATTATCAATCGATTATCCAGATTTCCCAGAGCGAAGTTTCGTTCTTAATAATCCTGATAATGAAAACTTTGAAGTGGTTAATTCAGTAATGGGAAAAATTGTTAATCTCGACACTATTCGTGTGATTAATTACATGAATGCATTTACAGACGTGAGATATGAAACCATTCTCACCGACATGGAAGATATTAAGCGCGACAGCCTTATGAGGATAAAACCCTTTACCATTATTGAGGTCCGCGATAGAAACAACAATATTCAGAAAATTAGTCTTATACGTATTCAATTACCCGAAGGCAGTACCAATATCATGGGCGACCCAATTGAATTTGATCAGGAACGATTATTTGGTGTTCTCAACGACAATGAAATTGTAATTGCCCAATATTTTGTATTTGGCCCGCTTATGCAAGACTATTTCTATTTTCTAAAGGGAGACAAATCCACAGATGAAGGTTCAGAAGAATTTCAAACAATTTTTTAAATAGGCTTTTTTTATTGATTTTAATATCTTATTTTTGCATCAATTAAAACTATCAGCATGAAATTTATAATTTCCAGCAATACATTGCTTAAAGGGCTTCAAAACATCAGTGGAATCTTATCAGCCAATAGCCTGATACCCATTATTGAGAATTTCCTTTTTGAAATTGAAGACAACATTATTAAAGTTACTGCAACAGACAATGAAACCAGAGCCACCGTTTGTCTTAAACCAGATATGGTGGAAGGAAACGGAAGCATTGCCATACCTCCTAAAATTCTACTAAACACACTAAAAACTTTACCTGATGTTCCTTTAACAGTTCAAATTAACGACGATAATTTTGCTGTTGAACTCATTGCTGGAGAAGGTGTTTATAAAGTTGCGGGGTATAATCCCAATGATTACCCAGAACTCGCTTTAATAGAAAATGCGACACAAATTGCACTTAATAGTGTGGTTTTACATAATGCTATTAACAGCACTATATTTGCCTGCACAACAGATGAATTAAGACCACAGCTCATGGGTGTATTTTTTGAAATGTCACCAGAATACACAAACTTTGTAGCTACAGATGCACATAAACTGGTACGTTTCCGCAGAAGCGATATTAAAGTTGATGAGTATATTTCATTTATCGTTCATAAAAAGCCGCTGAATTTACTGAAAAACCTTCTGGTTAATCTTGATGCAGACGTTAGTCTTCAGTTTAATAATACCAATGTATCTTTTAGTTTCGAGGATTATACCTTAACCTGTCGTCTTTTGGAAGGCAAATTCCCCGATCACGAAAAAGTTATTCCTCCTGGAAACGACAATGAGATGCTTATCAATCGCGAAGCATTGCTCAACACCCTTAAGCGTGTTGCAATTTTTGCAAGCCAGGCTTCCAATCAGGTAAAACTTGCCATTAAAGGACAAGAACTTACTATTCATGCTGAAGACACCGACTATTCGAATGAAGCCAAAGAAAGAATTCCATGCAGTTATAAAGGCGATGATATGGAAATCGGATTTAATTCCAAATTCCTAATCGATATATTAAGCACTATTGAATCAGAAAACGTACGTTTCTTGATGTCTGAACCTAATCGCGCAGCGTTGATACATCCAGAAGAGAATATTTCTGAAGAAGAAGACATTCTCATGTTATTAATGCCTGTTATGCTCAATGCATAAAATGCTCTGGCATAGTTTTAGCATTTTCAAACAGCAGCAAAGCTTTGCAAACTTCAATTTGCCAGAGTCAATTTAATATTTCCTAACTTAAAACCTTGTACATGAAAACTTTAAGCCTTATTCTTGTTAGCATCTTTTTTCTTGCAACAGGCAGTACCGCTCAGAATGATCGTACCATTGAACTCTTGAAAAATGATCTTATTCTAAAAAACTTAAACGAGCATTTACCAGAAGGATGGGTCATGGAAATCAACGATACTGAGTTATTGGTTTACCGAATAGATAAAATAGTCACTTTAGATCTTGATTGTAGTACTCTTAGTCAGGATAGTCTTGATAATATCGAGCGTACAGAAACGGCCTATATCAGCTTTCGCTATGAAGAAAAATGGGATTCAGATAAACTATTTTGGATCAGGGAATTAAACGACAGCTTAAATTTAAGACTGGCATTACTTCCTCAGGAATATGGAATAACACATCTTTATGACGAAGAAAAAAGCACTAGACTTCATAAAGTATATACAGGCACAACTGATGCCGATATAGAAAAAGTAAAGAATTTTAATGCACGCCGAGCTGAAATACAAAGCTATATTACCCCTTTCCCAAATTTTAATACCACTACATTAAGTCTTAGGTTGATTCATCAAACAGGATTGCAGTTCCCGGGACAATGCGTAATACCTTACAATGCCTACAAAGAATCGATGCATGTATATGTTTTGTTTTTGGAATATTGTGAAAATCCTTTAATAAAATAGGTGTATTTAAGAAAGGCTAATAAAAACAGCTTCAGTTTTATTGATAGAAGCAAAGTTCTAATGGCGATTAATGAAACGAAAGTAATTATATATAAAAAAAACGGTCTGCAAAACAGACCGTTTTTTTATATAAGAATATTTATTCTTAGTTATTCTTAACAGCGCCACCACGTACAGGGTTGGTAACAGTATTATTGTCACCTGTGTTGGTATTATTGTTATTTGTATTTCCACCATTATTGGTAGGAACATAATAACCACCGCCTGTGTGTTTTTCAGCTTCAGCAAGGCTATCTTCTTTTGCTTTTGCAATAGAATCTAAGCGAGCTTGCTCGAGCTCTTCAACATTCTTAATGCTGTCTTCTTTCAATTTTGCTACAGAATCAATAGAATCCTGTTTTGCTTTTCCGTCATCTTCTTTTGCACCACCACCACATGAAGCGAGAGCGAAAATTCCGGAAACTGCGAGAATTACGAAAAGGTTTTTCATTTTGATTTGGTTTTTTGGTTTGTTTGTTTGATTATTCAACAACAACTTCTTCCAACGAATCAGTTGCAATAGAATCGGCTGCAGCCATTTCTTCAGCTTGTTTAATACTGTCTTCTTTTGCTATTTGTGCTAATGAATCAGCTTTTTGAATTGAATCCTGTTTTGCTTTTTCATCATTTTTTTTGTCACCGCCACCGCATGATGCAAGTGCGAAAATTCCGGCCACTGCCAAAAGGAGAAACAAATTTTTCATAATTGTTTTAAATTTAATTGGTTTAACGATACAAAAATATATAAAATAATTGAAATACACAATTATTTAAAAAAAACATATTAACATACAAAAAAATAAACTATCTTTGCACAAGCAAAAATTTGTAAACTAAACAAGGTATGAAAAAATCAATCTTTAAATTAATGGCAATTATTGCCGTAATTTCAATTATCGGGGTTTCATGTACAGAGGATGATATTACTAATCCTACTATTACCCTAACAGGAAACGCTACAATGTATGTTCAACTTGGTGACGATTTCACTGATCCTGGTGCAACTGCAAACGATGACAAAGACGGTGATCTCACAACTCAGATTTCTGTTACTGGTACTGTTAATACAGACCAAGTAGGTATGTACGAACTTACTTATTCTGTTTCTGACGAAGCTGGTAATACCAAATCAGAAGTTAGAACCGTATATGTTGAAGCCGACGGTCTTGCTGGATCTTACGCTGTTTCTGCCACAGTTACTGGCCCTGGAGCTGGTACTTACAACTACACAGAAACTATTACTGCTTCTTCAACTGACTACAACAAACTTATCATTAGCAATTTCAGCGGTTTCTCAAACCTAACTGTTTCTGCTATTGTTAGTGGTTCAAGCATTAATGTTAACCAAGCAGTAGTTTATGACTTTGACGGTGATTCAAATCCTGACAATGCTACTCTAGTTTCACTTGGTTCATCATACACTGTTGACGCAAGTGGTGCAACTCCTGTTGCCAAAATTCTGACCATCAACTATCAAATTGATTATGGTTCAGGCAACATTGATAGTGTAACTGCAACTTACACAAAGCAGTAATACGCTAATTAAATTCTTAAAAGACTGCCTCGTGCAGTCTTTTTTGTGCTCTTTGGTCAACTTTCTTAACAATTTCTTAATTTTGGAGCATGAAATTGCCGAGAATTAATAATTTTTATCGATTTTTGATTTACCCAATCATACTGGTTTTCCTAATCAGCATCAGTAGACTATTACTCTGGGCATTTAACCCCGACTTGTTTCCTGAACTCAGCACAAATCTATTTTTGAGAATATGGTCCTTCGGCTTAAAATTTGATTTTAGCGCGTTTGCATACCTACACATTCCCGCACTTATATTATTATTTATTCCATTTAAGCTAAGAAGGCATAAGTGGTACCGAATATTAGTGGTTACAATGCTCAGCATAATCAATTTTATCATTATCATTCCAAATCTTATCGATCTAATATACTTCCGGTTCACTCTAAAAAGACTTGGTGCTGACGTATTCACCATGCTTTTCAGCATTTCTGATGAGATGAACCAACTTAGTTCTCAATTCCTTCATGACTTCTGGTATATTGCCTTACTTCTCATTCCCTTTATTTTCATAATAGTAATAAGCATTCGATTTTCATTTCGTCCGTTTTTCAACTCCACATCACGAATCCGATGGTGGAAACAAATTCTTGTATTTATCTTCAGTGCCGCATTAATATTTGCGATATCCAGAGGAAGCCTAAGAATCAGACCTTTAGGATTAATACACGCCAGTGAAATTGCAGGAGCCGACTTTGCCCCATTGGTAAGTAATTCTGCATTCAGCATAATAAAAACATTTGGAAAGGATAAACTGAAAGAAAAGGATTATTTTTCAGAACAGGAACTGCATGAAATTTTTCCATACGGAAGAAACTACTACAAAAAAGATGAGCCGCAAAAGAAGCCCAATATTGTTATAATTATTGTAGAAAGCTTATCAGCAGAACATATGGGCTGCTTAAACAACGGTCTTCCCTCTTATACGCCATTTTTGGATTCACTGTCAAATCACAGCCTACTTTTTACACAAATGTATGCCAATGGCCGCATCAGCCTCGATGGCATTCCCGCAATAATCAACGGACTCCCTCCTCTGCTTAACGGATCCATCAGTACATCCATGTATGCAGGGAACAATCTACCGGGAATTGCAAAAATGCTCAAGCCATTTGGCTATTATAATTCGTTTTTTCACGGCGGAAGCAATGGAACCATGAATTTCGATGCGTTAAGCCTTGCCTCCGGATATGAGAAATACTACGGAAGAAATGAATATCCCGGACCAAATTCAGATTTCGATGGCAATTGGGGGATTTTTGATGAACCCTGGCTGCAGTTCATGGCAGAAGAATTGAATACCATGCCAGAGCCCTTTCACGCCACTGTATTTACTTTATCATCTCATCACCCTTATACAATTCCAGAACAACACATTGATCGATTTCCAAAAGGAAATGGCAAGCTACATGAATGTATAGGTTATGCCGATTATAGTCTGCAGAAATTTTTCAACCGTGCCCAAGAAATGCCGTGGTTCCAAAACACTCTTTTTATTATCACTGCAGATCATACTGGGGAAATCATGAATGATTGCTTTGTTAACGCACCAAACAACTATGCAATTCCTATGATTTGGTACGCTGCAAATGACAGTACCTTAGATGGCCAAAATGATATCCTTTGCCAACAGACTGATATTTTACCCAGCATTGCAGATTATCTCAATATCAATGCAACTACTTATGGATTTGGGCATAGTGTTTTCGATCAAGAATTATCACGCTTTGCGGTACTCTATATCAACAAAATTTACCGATTGCTTATGCATGGGAAAATGCTTGATTTTGATGAGAAAGAAATATTAAACTACCGGCAAATATTTGATTGCAGGATGGAAAGATCAGAAGTAAAAAGCGATCAAGAAGAGGAATTGCGTTTTCTAAAAGCCCTTATTCAACAGTTCAATAATAGAATGATTCACAACAAACTCTGCAGCCCATGATGCTGAGACATAAAATATTGATGATCGTAAATCCTATCAGCGGGAAAGGCAGAAAGCAGCGCATAGAAGCCCTGCAAAAGTTAATAGAAGAATCTGGTCTAGATATTAGTCTTCAGATCACAACTTATGCCGGAGAAGGCGAAAAAATTGCATCTATTGGAATTAAAGATGGAATTAAACATTTTATTGCAGTTGGCGGAGATGGCACAGTAAACGAAATTGGAAGAGCGATATATCTTACACCCGAAACAAGCCTAGGAATCATCCCTTCAGGAAGCGGTAATGGCTTAGCAAAACACCTTAAACTACCAATTTCTATAGAAAAAGCTTTTAAAATTGCCACAGGCGAACATAAAGAACCCTGCGATGTAGGTATTCTTAATGAAATTCCATTTTTTAGTATTGCCGGTATTGGATTCGATGCAAAAATTGCACATGACTTCTCCGAAATGTCTGGCAGAGGTTTAAAAAACTACGTAAAATCTGTTATAAAAAACTACCCAAAATATAAGACTCAGAAATATAAAATCAAAATTGAGGACAAAGTATTTTCAAGTAAAGCACTTTTTATTTCTCTTGCTAATTCTAATCAATTCGGAAGCAATGCCAGCATAGCACCCCAAGCTGATTTGAAAGACGGGTTGATCGATATTTGCATCATGCGAAAAATACCTATTGGTAAAGCGCTACTCATATTTCCGCTGCTCTTTATGAAACGAATGCACCGCACGAAATATCTTGATATTATTAAGGCACCCGAAGCGGTATTTTACAGAAAAAAAGGAGGATATATCCATATTGACGGAGATCCGCATTTAATTCATGAGAAAGTTTTAACTTTATCCCTCAAAGAAAAGGCACTAAATATACACGTATAAGCCATGTCGAATAAAAACAAGAAATTTAGCGACCTCAGTAGTCTGGGCGGACTGGTGTACAGTACCAATTCAGACACCATGAAAGATCTGGAGAATCAGATCAATGAGAAAGAAGATACACCCGATCCAAACCAGCAAACTCTTCGCGTTTGGACAGAGAAAAAGCACCGTGGAGGCAAAACTGCAACTATAATTCGCGATTTTGAAGGTTCAGATGAAGCCCTAACCAACCTGGCTAAAACATTAAAAAACAAATGTGGAACCGGCGGAAGCGCCAAAGATGGAGAAATCATTTTACAAGGGGCTATTGCCGACAAAGTTGTGGCTTTACTACAAGACATGGGCTATGGGGTTAAGAGGGCCGGAGGATGAAATAAGTAGAACGGAAAACGTAGAACGCAGAATGATAAATTAACTAAATATAAATTTGAATCATGGCTGAATTTGGCACATTTGGAATTCTAAACACTATTTTAGGATTTCTCTACATTATTGGAGAAATAATTATAATAGTATTACTGATTAACTATGTCAGAAGGGAAAAAACCAAAGACGGGATCTTTATGTTGATTGGATCGGTATTGAGCTTATTATCAAGACCTCTTTACATATTTTATTATTATGTACTTGCACCAACCGATGCAAATGGATAAATCACTAATATTAATGCAGTTAACAACTATGAGATTTTCGACATATTTTACAACCTAATCGCTTATATAGTTTTTACGATCGGGTTTATAATACTCCTCAGACAACTTATCAACAGAAGCAATGCTATATAATCTGGAATAATTCGAATACCCCAAAAAATTGAAAAGCAACTTAGTTTCAACTAAAGCCACAGGAATAATATTAATTGTATTATTTTGGAATACCTATATTCTATGTGCGTTTCTATATTCAGGATACTATCCTCTTTATAACCTTGTGAGTGAGCTCGGGGCACAGGGAACAAAAACACAACACATCTTTACTACAGGCATGTCAGCTGCAGCAATACTGAGTATTGTATTTTTTCTGCAGCTTATTAAAAATGCCCGAAAACTCAAAATCTCAATTATTCCCCTGCTTGTTTTGTTTACTTTCTCATTTTCCTTACTGGGCGCAGCATTGTTTCCATTGCCATTGAGGCTGCACGGGATACTCGGCTTGCCTTCGATCTTAATGCCACTCTCGCCGCTGCTTGCATTATTACTATGGCGCAAGCATATTACTAACAGGGAAAAGATATTGAGTCTGATCTCATTTATTATCATGAGCGCCGCTTTTATTGCATTCTTTCCGCAAATTCTATCTGAATTCAGAGGTTTAAAGCAACTTATTTTTCATACAGGCTGGACAATTTGGTTTATCGGGCTGTTGGAAACCCAATTTTCTGCAAAATCTTCTTGACTTCGCTGAAAAAATAATCTACTTTTACAGGTATGAAACCGCATGACAAAGATGTGATTACGGCTCTTGTGCGCAGAGACGAAGTAAAAACAATGGTTGTTCTGGAAAACGGCCAAAGTCTTGAAGTGCATAATATCACCTACAATTACGACGATGGTGATGATTTCGCTTATATCACCACCAATATAAGTCCGGAGATAGGCAATTCATTTGATTTTTTCTATACCAATGAGATTATTCGGATTATTGACCCGGAGGATGGGACGGTTTTGTTTGAGCGGAGTTAAAAAATAAGATATTATTTTGGAATAGTACCAATTTTGGGTATATTTGTAAAAAGTATTACGTTGAACAAAAACACATCCGTCACCCTGGGTCCCTATTTTGATGATTTCACGCAAAATCTTATTCGTCAGGGCAGATATAAAAACCTAAGCGAGATAATCAGAGCGGGTTTGCGGCTATTGGAACAGGAAGAAAAAAAAACAATTGCTTTAAGATATGCTATTGATGAAGGGTTGAACAGTCCGATTGCTGAAGACTTTGATCCTGAATTACATTTAAAAGAACTGAAAGCCCGGAAAAAAGATGGCTAAAATCACTTTCAGAGAGAAAGCCATTGAAGATCTGGATAGAATCTGGATATACACATTTGAAAACTGGTCTGAATCACAAGCAGATGCGTATTATTTTTTCATCGTAGATGAATGCAGATATATCTCTGAAAATTCAAATCTTGGAAAATCCTATCCAACCATCCGAAAAGGAATACTGGGTCATAAAGCCGCAAAGCACATCATGTTTTTTCAAAAAACCGATGACTCTGAAATTGAAGTGATCAGAATTCTGCATGAAAGCATGGATTTGAAAAGCAGATTGAATACGGATTAACCCCGCTTCATAAATCCAAAATCATAAATCATTACTCATAACCGTCGGATGCAGAGAGATCCGACTAAAATAAAAAAGCCGCTCTTTCGAAGCGACTTTTTGGGGTGGAAGACCGGATTTGAACCGGCGACCCCCAGAACCACAATCTGGTGCTCTAACCAACTGAGCTACATCCACCATGTCATGGTGTTGGTGCTCTAACCTCCCGATAGCTATCGGGCTGAGCTACGTCCACCATTTAGGAGTGCAAAGATAAAACAAAAATTCAATTTGCAAGTATGCTGCGAAATATTTTTTTATGCTGACCCTCTTATGACCTTCTTTGCTTGAGATTGAGAAGCCTTTAGCACAGAGCTACATTCATGCAGAAGCACTCATGACCTCCTTTGTCGGACGATGAGAGGTCTGCAAATCCTATTTACTTCTTCAGCAGCTCGCTTACCAATTCTGCAGCTTCAGCCAACTGAATAGCTGGATATACTTTCAGTCCGCTGCCATCAATAATTTCCTTGGCTTCTTCAGCGTTCGTACCCTGCAAGCGTACAATAATCGGTACAGGAATATCACCAATATTCTTATAGGCTGCTACAATTCCGTTGGCTACACGGTCGCAACGAACAATACCTCCGAAAATATTCACCAGAATGGCTTTCACATTCGGGTCTTTCAAAATAATACGGAAAGCCTTCTCAACTCTTTCAGCATTGGCTGTACCACCTACATCGAGAAAGTTGGCAGGATCTCCGCCGCTCATTTTTATTATATCCATAGTAGCCATGGCGAGTCCGGCACCGTTAACCATACATCCTACATTCCCGGTAAGTTTCACATAATTCAGCCCGGCTTCATCGGCTTCAACTTCCATAGGATCTTCCTCGTCAAAATCGCGCATTTCCGCAATATCTTTATGGCGAAACAATGCATTACCATCAATCACTACCTTAGAATCCGCTGCAAAAATGCGATCATCGGCAGCTTTTATTACCGGATTAATCTCAAACAAAGAAGCATCACTTCCTACAAAAGCTTTGTAGATTGCCATGACAAATTTGGTCATATTTTTAAATGCATCTCCACTTAACCCGAGGTTAAAAGCAATTTTACGTGCCTGAAAAGGCATAATACCAATCGTAGGATCAATTTCTTCTTTAAAAATCAGATGGGGTGTATTCTCTGCCACCGCTTCAATATCCATTCCTCCTTCGGTTGAATAGACGATCATATTATGACCTGTTTCGCGGTTCAGCATCACACTCAAATAAATTTCAGTCACTTCATGCGGCCCCGGATAATAAATATTCTGTTCCACCAAAATTTTACGAACGAGTTTTCCTTCGGCACTGGTTTGAGGTGTAACCAACTGCATCCCAATAATTTGATCAGCATAAGTCTTTACATCTTCGAGACTTTTGGCAATTTTCACACCACCACCTTTACCACGGCCACCCGCATGAACTTGTGCTTTTACAGCCCAAACATTGGAGCCACATTCTTCGTTAAGACGTTTTGCATTATTAACAGCCTCTTCGGCGTTGTAAGCCACATAGCCAAGTGGAACATTCACTCCGTAGCGGCTTAATATCTCTTTACCCTGAAATTCGTGTAAATTCATAATGGATTTTGCTTTATGCAAATATGCTAAAAATTTTTGGAATGATATCAAACCCGACAGGTTTATAGAAAAATTACAGAAAACCTATCAAGTTTAAAGATTAAGGACAAAATAAACCGCTATGTCGAAAATACTACTTCTATTCCAACAAGTATTATTATTTTCGCAGCACTATGATAAGACTGAGGGCGGCTATATTATTTTTACTTTTTATACCGGGGATACTTAACGCACAGAGTACGAAGAACATTGAAGCTGCTTATTGCGAGAATGCTCCTAAGATTGACGGCGTTTTAGATGATGAATGCTGGAAACTTGCTCAAATTCAAAGCGATTTCAAACAATACTCCCCTTTTCATGGCAAAAAACCATCGCAAAAAACGGAAATCCGGCTTTTGTATAACCATAAAGGCATTTATATTGCAGCAACTTGCTATGATAGTGCTCCAGACAGCATTTTGCGACAATTGGGAGATCGTGATGAAGACCTGAATTCCGATCTGTTCAGCATATTAATTGATCCTTATGCCAATAATCAGGATGCGTATGTATTTGAAGTTTTTGCCAGCGGACCTCAATCCGATCAGCGATTTAATGATGGCAATTATAATGCAGTTTGGGAAAGTGCCACCCAAATAAACGAGAAAGGCTGGGTTGCAGAAATCATGATTCCATACAGTGCACTACGATTTCCCCCAAAGGAAGTTCAAACATGGAAAATTCAATTCACTCGCCAAATTCGACGCAGTCGCGAAATTATCCAATGGTGTCTCGAAGACCGTACCGCCGATATTGAACAAGAATACTGGGGGATGGTTCATGGTATTGAGAATATTGAACCACCTTTGCGCTTATCATTAAATCCATATTTCACTACATCGGTTTCCCATTATCCATATAATACCGATGGCGTTTCCAATTATTCAACATCGTGGAGTGGTGGATTGGATTTGAAATGGGGAATCAGCGAAGCCTATACCGTTGATCTTACTCTTCTCCCAGATTTCAGTCAGGTGCAGTCTGATGATATTGTAAAAAATCTGTCAGCTTTCGAAACTCAGTACTCAGAGCAAAGATTCTTTTTTAAAGAAGCCATAGATCTTTTTCAACGCGGAGGTCTCTTTTATACGAGAAGAATTGGGCGCATGCCTTCAGGGTTTTACAATGTATACGATTCTTTACAAACAGGCGAGACATTATTGCATAATCCTTCTCAAGCAAAGCTTCTAAATGCCTTCAAATTCTCGGGTCGCAGCAAAAACGGACTGGCTATTGGCTTATTTAATGCCATAACAGGAAACACCTATGCCGAAATTCAATCGGAAGATGGTTCCACAAGAAAAATTCTAACCGAACCCTATGCCAATTACAGCATTTTGGTCATCGACAAGGTTTTCAAAAACAATAACTCTTTCTTTCTCACCAATACCAACGCACTGCGGGAGAAAGATTATAATAGTTCCAATTCCACAGCTGCAGGCGTATCATTATACAATAAAAAACACATTTACAAAGCATATATTTCCGGGGCAATATCAGACACCTATAATGGAGGAAACGGTGATTACACTATCAAAAACATAGGATATTCCTACGATATCAGCCTTTCAAAAGTGAGTGGCAATTTTAAATCCAGCCTGTCGCACAGCGCAAGAAACCAATACTTCAACATCAATGACATGGGTATAAATCACACCAATAATTACAGATATATCAGTGCAACAGTAAATTACAATATATATAAACCATTTTGGAAACTCAAAGAATTGGGATTGGGTGGCGGAATTGACAAAGCTTTTCGCATGGACAATGGGCGCAGCACCAGCAGCGAAATTTATGTCAACTGGCGCATATTAACTTTAAAACATTTCTATACTTGGGGTGGCGTTTTCACATCATTGGCAAAAAGCTACGATTATTACGAAGCCCGAAACAGCAATTATTATTTCCTTAGTCAGGGTTGGAATACAGCTCATATTGGATGGTCGAGTTCGTACAGCAAACCTTTTGCCCTTGATGGGAATATTGTATATACAACTTTACCTGAATACAAAACCCACATCCTAGATTTAGGTATTGGACCCATTTTGAAAATCGGAAACCGGATGCAATTGGAGCATTATTTCAATTTCGAGCGTCGCACAAATGAATGTGGATACGCGGGTGTTGACAGTGTTAGCCTTCCGCTTTTTGGAATACGCGATGTCGATATCATCTCAAATACACTTGAGCTCAAATACACCATCAAAAACTATATGCCTGTTAGCATTCGTTTGCGGCACTATTACAGCGAAGGAAACTACAAATCCTACGCACCGCTTCAGCAAAACGGAACACTTGGCGAAGAATCCAGCATAGACTATGGCTACGATTTTACCTTCAATACCTTCAATATCGATTTAATTTACAGCTGGCAGTTTTCGCCCGGAAGCACACTCAGTCTGATCTGGAAAAACAATATCATGAAAGAAGACAATCCGCTTTACCAGAACTATTTCGAGAATTTGAATCATACCCTTTCTGAAAATCAGTATAATTCATTAACTTTGAAAATCATTTATTATATCGATTACGAACAAATCACTGCCAAAAAATCAGAAAAATGAAAACACTGAAAATCCTCTTCACACTCACACTCACACTCACACTGTTTTCTTGTCATGTTGGAAGAATGATCATTTACAATGTCTCCGATGTAAACGACTATAAAAAATTCCCGCAAATCACACTGAACCATCCAGCAGAGAGCTTTCAATTTGCCGAAGAACAGAAAGAGTCGCTCGACACCAATATTTTTCCTAAGTCAGTTATTCCGGATGAAAAAATAACCGATTTCACTAGCCTTTTCGAACAGACAAAAACCACTTCCTTTCTTATTGTGAAGAATGACATCATTGTGTACGAGGAGTATTTTTATGATCACGATAAAAACAGCCTTTTTACTTCTTTTTCTGTTGCAAAATCATATATTTCAGCACTCGTCGGCATTGCGGTTGATGAAGGATATATTGGATCCGTTCAAGACAGTATCACCACTTATCTCACTGATTTTGAAAACCCCGGTTTTGGAAAAATTACCATTGAGCACTTACTGAACATGGAATCTGGTATTCGTTTTCGAGAGAATTATTTCAATCCTTTTGCTGAAATTACGCGCTATTATTATGGTTTGAATCTCAGAAAATATGTACCTAAACTCAAAATTGAAGAAGACCCTGGGACTTATCACTATAAAAGTGTAAACACTCTACTTCTAGGTATGATCCTTGAAAAAGCCACCGGAAAACCATTAGAACAATATTTTCAAGAAAAAATTTGGACTCCTTTGGGCATGGAATCAGACGGCACACTCAATATCGATTCTGACAAAGGTCATATGGTAAAATCATTTTGCGGGGTAAATGCCACCAGCCGGGATTATGCAAAATTTGGTCGTCTATATCTAAACAAAGGCATGTGGAATGGCAAACGAATTCTTTCAGAAGAGTGGATTCTTAAATCTATTTCACATCGTAGTGGTCAAAGATCATCAATTTATTATAGCTACCAATGGCGCAGCGACAATGATGGTAATTTCTGGGCGCAAGGACATCTTGGACAATTCATTTTTGTCAATCCATCCCAAAACATCATTATTATTCGTACCGGAAAAAAATACGGTGGTGTAAACTGGCCTTTGGTTTTAGCAAGAATCTCTCAAAAAATATAGTATGAGTTTTGTGGGTATTATAAGCGACACCCATGGGCATGTACCTGATGCCGCAACTGATTTTTTCAAAGAGTGTACAGAAATCTGGCATGCCGGAGATATTGGCGATTTAAAAGTTCTGGATTCCCTTGCTAAAATTTGCCCGGTTAAAGCAGTGTATGGCAATATAGACTCTCACCAAATCAGAGCGCACACTTCTCCCTTATTGGTTTTCGAATACGATTCATTAAAAATCATGCTCAAACACATTGTGGGTCACCCCGGAAAATACAACCCCGAGAGCCGTGAACAAATAATGACTATTAAACCCACAATTGTAGTTGCAGGTCACAGTCATATACTCAGCATTAAGTACGATAAAAAAATGAAATGCTTATTCATTAATCCCGGTGCTGCAGGAAAATACGGGCTTCATAAAGTACAAACCATGGTAAGGCTGCGTATCGATAATGGCGAAATTAAAAACGCAGAAATTTGGGAGAAGCAGAGAGGAAAAGCATTTTAGAAAGCAATTGTATCAAACTTTTATCAATCAATATAATTATGAAACAAATACTATTAACACTTCTCGCATTCATTTTAATCCATTTAAGCGCGTTTACTCAAGGACTCGGCATAGAAGGTGCATTTAATCTATCCAAAATCAATGGTGCATATTTTTACTCCAAACCCAAATTCCTACCAGGCTTTCAAGCAGGAATTATGAGCATAAATAATATAGCAATGGGCGCAATTTACGACGTTAGTTTATACAGCAGCTTTACCTATACACAACGAGGGTATATTGACAGAGACAGCAGTTTTCGTTTTCATGTAAATTACCTTGAAATCTCTACCTTGTACTCGGTAGAAAGCGATAACGATTTTGCCACCGTTTTTTCAGGTATTGGCCCGTATGCAGGTTTAGGATTAAATGCTTACAAAGAATATGAAGACAGCACTGTTGAAATAGGCTTTCAGAAAAGCACCATATCTCCACCAAAAATTGATTTCGGATTCAATGTAAATGCAGGAATGTATTTCGGAAAATTCTGCATCACACTAAACTATAGTCAAAGCCTGATTACTTTGCTAAGTCGCTCAAGCAATGATTTTCGCAGTACACAAATCAGCTTGCATTTTGCCTATTTGTTTTGGCAATACTTAGAATAGAAACTACCTAATTCGATTTGCAGCTCTAATTTTTATCTCATCTTTACGAATAGCCCGATTGGCGAAAACCAACATTAAAAGGCTTAGCAGAGGCATCGCTGCTCCAATATATTTATAGCTCACACTGGCAAAATCAATTCCACTTATTGAATCAGCAATTTTATCAGGTATCCAAAACATCAACCCGATCAATACCGCGTTAAAAACAAATACCAATACGTTGAATCGCATTTGAAAAACACGGTTTTTATACAAAAATACAGACACTAAAAAACCTAGCGCTGTAAGACTTGAAACAATAAGCATCAGCATAGGATTATACAAATCTGAAAACAACCCTGATGCCTCAAATTTTGTCAAATGAAGCAATCCAGAATTACCGCCCCAGAATATGCCTGCAAAAGGGAATAAAAACATAACGACTATGGCTACAAAGCCAACAAAAAGGTATAAAGACTGTGCTCTTTGAATCATGATCTTAGTTTTTTGCAAAAATACGATAATAATAGTTAAGGGAAATAACAGATTCCAAAAATAAAATCATATATTTGAAGAATAAGCACTGTCATGAAAATACTTATCTCTTTATTTGTATTCTCAAACTTCATTGTATATAACACAATTCTAATGAAACACAATATGCTTTATGCCGATTTGTTTCGTGCAGGTATTGAAGAATTGAAACTCGATTCGGTAATTATTAAACTGAATACCGATACATGCAAAGCCAATTTGGTGAATTTATTTCCTGTGTATCTGGCAGCAGGCGATGCCGTAAAAGCCGATTCGGTTTTCACGGTAATTAAAAGCATGGGTGTCGACTCAAGCTCGTACGAAATGACCATGCAGTCTATTAACCTAAGAATGCTTCGCGACACCATTACCCCTGCAGAACTTGACAATATCACGCTGGCCATTGCTGATTTATTCACGCTGAACTACCCCGAACAGTCTTTTAAAGCCAAAGAACTCATGAGGTCTGCCAAAGGGAAGAGTCATAAACGAATTCCATATAGTACGCAAAGTGTTAACAATCGTTCAATGCAACAATCAGAAGACGTACAGCAATCGGTTTCATTATTTGAGTTTGACATTTTCCCAAATCCAGCAACTGAAAACATTCAAATTAAATCAGTTAATATAATGTCATTCAACTGCATCTTATACAACCAAACAGGAACAGCTCTTGTCTTTCAAAATACAGAAGATGGATTTATTGATTTAGATATCAGAAAATTGAATCAAGGCGTGTATTCCCTCGTTGTCAAAGACAAAGTGAATATTTTGCAAGTATCAAAGGTTGTAATCATTAAATAGATTCGACATGAGAAACCTTATCATCATAATTGTTTTATTCTTGGCAATCACAGAGTTGAATGCTCAAAACTCTCATTATTTCAAACTTTACGATACAGGATCGCAAGACGTGGCTCGCATTTTCATCCGAACCTGCGATAATGGATATATTCTTGGTGGCGCTTCAACAATTGTAGATGCGTATTGGGACGCTTATATTATAAAAATAGATTCTAATGGAAACAATTTGTGGAACTGGAATATCGGTTTTGGCGGTGCATCAGATGGCCCTGTTTCGATAATGGAAACACCTGACAGCAATATTGTTGTTTTTATGTATTCAACTGCTGCCAATATAAAATTTAGAATGGCGGTATTTGACTATAACGGAAACCTTGTTTTTGAAAAACATGACTACTATTTATCCGCGGGTTTCCCGGAATTTACAATTCACGGCGCTTTGTTGCTACCTGATAGCCGCATAGTAACACCTGTTGTTGTAAACGATAGTATATTGAAAACCTATTGTTGGAATCAGACCGGTGATACATTATCCTCAGTGGTATTGGATACCTGTCGCCAATTCCCGGGAGGATATAATGAAAAGATTGAACATGTTGATTGTTTTATTGGGGTTGATAACATTACTTTTTGCTACAATAATTTCATCGCAGATAATACACCATCCAGAGTTACATTGAAAACAGATTATAACGGCAATTTAATTGATATATAGAGCTTTATATTGATGGTGTTGTGGATTATGCAAGAACAATAAAAGGAGAATCAAACAACTACTTGTTTCTAGACTTTGCAGTTAATTCAAGTTTGATAAATACTTGTCTGTATGATTGGAACATCGACAGTGTGATTACATGGATATATTATTCTTCACCTGCTTATAATGTTTTATCATCCTTAGGTGCAGACTTTATTTCGGAAGATACTGTGCTGTTTTGTGGCAGTATTTCGAACTATAGCAATATGGACAAATATGCCCATCTTCTCAAAATTGATACAGCAAGTAATGTTGTTGGCAGCAAATTTACAAACCTTATGGTTATAATGTATCAAGACTTTGGTCAGTAAAACAGTACGAAGACTGTATTGCATCAGTGGGTGAAGCATACAGTTACGATGCAGCCGGACCTTATGACATCCTTTTCGTAAAAGCCGATTTAAATGGCAATGCAACATCCATTACCACATTTGAACAGCCTAGCAATAATTTAAAAGTGTTTCCAAACCCCACATCAGATATTTTGAGTGTGAATTTACTTCCTATAGGGGAATCTGAATACACCATAATAGATGCCAATGGGCGCGAAATATTGAAAGGAAAAACACAAAGCAACCAAATTGGCGTGTCGTTGCTTCCAGCGGGCTATTATCAATTGTTGTGGAAAAATGATGGAAATATTTATCATGCGAGGTTTGTGAAGGAATGATATGAGTACTCACATTAATCTATAGTTTTTTTTGCAAAAATGCATATAATATATAATGTAAAAAACACGGAAGTAAATTTTAATTCTAGGTATATATTATAAGGTGTAATATTTTTTAATTCTCAATTAAAATTCGATTGTTCATATTGATATTTAATAATGAATATTGATGATAGAAAGATGGTTTTTTATCATTAATAAAACCAAAAAACAGATTGTGTAATTAGTATTGCTGGCTGTTTCTATCAAAAATTTAGCCAATGTGTAATGCTTCTAAAAATATTTTCTGTAAAATGTTGGTAAATTCAAATAAACTCTCTACCTTTGCAGTCCCAAAAAAATTGGGTGTCTTATAGTATTAATTAAAAAGCAATTATGCCAACTATACAGCAATTGGTAAGAAAAGGCCGTAAGAAGCTTGTATACAAAAGCAAGTCGCCGGCGCTGACATCATGCCCGCAACGTCGCGGTGTATGTACAAGGGTGTATACCACTACCCCTAAAAAACCGAATTCAGCTATGCGCAAAGTAGCTAGGGTTCGATTAACTAATGGATTTGAAATTACTGCTTACATTCCAGGAGAAGGACACAATCTGCAAGAACACAGTATTGTATTGGTTCGTGGAGGCAGGGTAAAAGACCTTCCTGGTGTTCGCTATCATATCGTACGTGGAGCACTCGATACCGCTGGTGTTGAAGAAAGAACACAGCGCAGATCCAAGTATGGTGCAAAACGACCTAAAAAGAAATCATAAGATCCACAGGATAAAGCATTGGTAAATTATGAGAAAATCAAAACCAAAAAAGCGCATAACACTTCCCGACCCTAAGTTCGGTGATGTTTTGGTAACCAAGTTTGTCAACAACATGATGTATAGTGGCAAGAAAAATCTTGCGTATCAAATCTTTTATGATGCACTTGAAATCGTTGACAAGAAGGTAGAAGGTGAAGAAAGCTCCTTAGACATCTTCAAAAAAGCATTAAATAATGTAACCCCTGCAGTAGAGGTTCGTAGCCGTCGTATTGGTGGTGCTACTTTTCAGATTCCTTCTGAAATTCGTAACGACCGCAAAAGCAGCATTGCCATGAAGAACATGATTGGCTTTGCCCGCAAACGCCACGAAAAAAACATGGCTGCAAAACTGGCTGGTGAAATTATTGCTGCTCACAAAGAAGAGGGTGCTGCATTTAAGAAAAAAGAAGATACACACCGTATGGCAGAAGCCAACAAGGCTTTCTCCCACTTCAGATTTTAATATTAAGATGACGGAATTGACCAAAATAAGGAATATTGGCATTATGGCTCATATCGACGCGGGTAAAACCACGACGACTGAGCGCATTTTGTATTATTCTGGGGTCAATTACGACATTGGTGAAGTCGACGATGGTACCGCCACAATGGACTGGATGATACAGGAACAAGAGCGTGGCATAACCATTACTTCGGCTGCAACTACTATTTACTGGGAAGTGAATAGTAATACACACCAAATTAATATTATCGATACTCCTGGACATGTTGATTTCACAGTTGAAGTAGAGCGTTCTCTAAGGGTTCTCGATGGCGCAGTTGCTGTCTTTTGTGCTGTAGGAGCAGTTCAACCGCAATCGGAAACCGTATGGAGACAAGCCAATAAATATGAGGTACCCCGCATTTGCTATGTCAATAAAATGGACAGGCAGGGAGCCGACTACTTCAGAGTTATTCAGCAAATCAAAGAAAAGCTAGGTGGAAACCCAATTCCTGTTCAAATACCAATCGGCGAGGAAGATCACTTTACCGGTTTGGTTGACCTGATTAAGCATAAAGCTTATGAATGGAACAAAGAATCAATGGGTAAGGAGTTCAAAGAAATTCCAATTCCAGAAGACATGCTTAACCTAGTACAGGAATATAGTTTGAAACTAATTGAAGGTACGGCTGAAGAAGATCCGGAGCTTTTGGAAAAGTACATGGAAGACCCCAAAAGCATTACTGCAGAAGATATCATTTTACAATTAAGAAAAGCCACTCTTGAGAAAAGGGCTTTTCCTGTTTTTTGTGGTTCCAGCTTACAGAATATTGGGGTGCAAGCTTTAATGGACGGTATTATTCACTTTTTACCCTCCCCTATTGAAGTTCCTGCAATTTCTGGAATCAACCCGAAAACTGAAGAGGAAGAAACCCGTGAAGCAGATGTTAACGGTAAACTCTCAGCTTTAGTTTTCAAAATCGTAAACGATACTTATGTCGGTAAACTGGCTTTCGTACGTGTGTATTCAGGTAGCCTGAATGCAGGTGGCACAGTTTATATTGCATCATCTACACATAAAGAGCGTGTTTCCCGCCTTATTCGCTTGCACAGCAATAAGCAGAAACCCATCAATATCCTCGAAGCTGGAGACATTGGTGCTGTTATTGGGTTTAAAGACATTAAAACCGGCGATACCATTTGTGATGAGAAATCTCCGATTTTATTGGAATCAATGGATTTTCCCGAGCCAGTTATCAGCATTGCCATCGAACCAAAAACTCAAAAGGATATCGACAAACTTGATGGTGCGCTGGCTAAAATGAGTGAAGAAGATCCTACCTTTACAGTAAAAGTTAATGACGAAACAGCCCAAACCATTATCAGTGGCATGGGTGAACTTCACCTCGATATTATTGTGGATCGCCTTAAGCGCGAATTCAATGTCGAATGTTCTCTCGGAAAACCTCAGGTGGCTTATCGTGAAGCATTGCGTGAAAGTATTCGTCATCGCGAATTGTATAAAAAACAAAGTGGTGGTAAAGGCAAATATGCAGACATAGAAATTGAAATCGAACCTGTAACATCATCAGATGCCAAAGGGTTAGAATTCATCAGCAAACTTAAAGGCAATCAAATTCCAAAAGAATTTATTAGTGCCGTTGAAAAAGGAATTAAATCTGCTATGGAAACTGGCGTTATGGCCGGATATCCAGTACTTGCTGCCAAAGTCACACTACTCGATGCGGCATATCATGATACAGATTCGGATGCATTGAGTTTTGAGATTTGTGGAAACATTGCTTTTAAAGAGGCTAGTAGAAGAATCAAATGCGATCTTCTAGAGCCTATAATGAAAATGGAAATTATCACACCCGACGAATATGTAGGTGATTTAAGCAGTGATATAAACAAACGCAGGGGTGAAATTAGTGGAATTGAAAGTGTAGCAAATACACAAATCATAAAATCACGTATTCCTTTAGGTGAAACTTTTGGATATGTGACTGCCCTTCGAAGCATTTCTTCAGGTAGAGCAACAGCAAGCCTCGAGTTTTCTCATTATGCTGTTACGCCTAAAAATCTTGCAGAGGAATTAATTTTTAAGTTAAAAGGGATTAAAGTAAATCTCTAATTCAATTGTTAAACATTTAAACCATATAACAGTGAGCCAAAAAATACGAATCAAACTGAAATCTTACGATCATTATCTGGTTGACAAATCAGCTGAGAAGATTGTAAAAATCGTAAAAGCAACGAAAGCAGTAGTGAGCGGTCCTATTCCACTGCCCACTGAGAAGAAGATTTTCACCGTAAACAAATCTACTTTTGTTAACAAGAAATCGCGCGAACAATTTCAGCTTTTCACATACAAAAGACTCATCGAGATTTTCTACAACCAGAGTTCAAAAACCATCGAAGAACTGATGAAACTTGAACTTCCTAGAGGAGTAGAGATTGAGATAAAAGTATAACACAGTAACAAAACAATAACAATGTCAGGATTAATTGGAAAAAAAATCGGAATGACCAGCTTTCACGATGCCTCTGGAAAGAAAGTTCCATGCACAGTAGTTGAAGCAGGTCCTTGTGTAGTTACACAAGTCAAGACAAAAGAATCTGACGGGTATGACGCTATCCAACTGTCTTATGATGACAAGAAGGAGAAACACACTTCAGGCGCCATGCTTGGCCACTTTAAAAAAGCTGGTACTTCACCCAAAAGAATAATCAGAGAATTTACTCGCTTTGAGATAGGCCACCAAAAGAAATTGGGTGATATAGTTTCCGTTGAAGAATTCAAAGAAAACGAATTTATCGATGTAGTAGGAACTAGTAAAGGAAAAGGATTTCAGGGTGTTGTAAAAAGACATGGCTTTAAGGGTGTTAACGACGCAACACACGGTCAGCACAACCGAATGAGAGCACCTGGTTCAATCGGCGCATCGTCATATCCTTCTAGGGTATTTAAGGGTATGCGCATGGGTGGTCAGGATGGCAACAGAAGAGTTAAAATGATCAACCTTCAGGTTGTGAAAATTTTTCCCGAGAAAAACTTGCTTTTAATAAAAGGTAGTGTTCCCGGTCCTAGTGGTTCATATTTAATTTTGGAAAGATGGATGTAAAAGTATATAACAAAGAAGGAAAAGAAACCAGCAAAAAGGTTACACTTCGCAAAGAGATCTTCGGTGCTCAGCCAAACGACCATGCTATATACCTCGATGTAAAACGCATTCTTGCAGAACGTCGTCAGGGAACACATGATTCACGCGAGCGTTCCGACCTTTCTGGCAGCACACGCAAACTTTACAGACAAAAAGGTACTGGTGGTGCCCGTCGTGGTGACATCAAATCTCCTCTATTGAGAGGTGGCGCAAGAGCTTTCGGACCACACCCACGCGATTATGGTTTCAAAGTAAATAAGAAGGTTAAAAAACTGGCTCGTATCAGTGCACTTTCTTACAAAGCTAGTGAAGAAGTGATCAGAATTATTGAAGACTTAAATTTTAGCGAACCTAAAACCAAAGATTTCAATGTTTTTCTGAAAAATTTTGATTCTCAAACAAAAAAATCACTAATTGTGTTGGATGAATTAAATAAAAACGTATATTTGTCCTCCCGAAATTTGAAGAAAGTTAAAATCATAACTTCTTCTGATTTAAACACTTACGATATTCTGGATGCACAAAATTTGTTCATTTCGGAAAACAGTCTGGCTAAATTGGAAGAAATATTACTGGAAGAAAGCAAATAATCTTCAAAAAAAAGGAAAAAAAAGACGTCATGGAAATATTAATAAAACCGTTAATTACGGAAAAAATGACCGAAAAGGCAGAGAAGCTGAACCAGTATGGTTTCGTGGTAGATAAACGAGCCAATAAGTTTCAGATTAAAACTGCCATTGAGGAGATGTACGAAGTCACTGTTGAAGAGGTAAACACAATGATTTATCTTGGTAAAAGAAAATTTCGCGGAACACGACGCGGATATATCAGTGGCCGAACCAATTCCTTCAAGAAAGCCATCGTCAAATTAAAAGACGGTGATATTATTGATTTTTACAGCAACGTATAAATTATTAATCGATGGGATTAAAAAAATATAGACCAATCACACCAGGTCAGCGAACAAAACTGATCAGTGATTACAAGGACATAACGGCCGAGGCTCCGGAGAAAAGCCTAGTTCGCCCATTGAAAAAAAGCGGCGGACGTAACAAGCAAGGGAAAATGACCATGCGCTACAAAGGTGGTGGTCACAAACGTCAATACAGAGAAATCGACTTTGTACGTGGCAAAGAAGGTATTCCTGCTACTGTTAAGAGTATTGAGTATGATCCAAATAGAAGCGCACGTATTGCATTGGTATTTTATGCCGATGGTGAGAAAAAATATATTATTGCGCCTAACGGACTTGAAGTAGGACAGCAAATTTTAAGTGGTAAAGGAATTAGTCCTGACCCGGGAAATGCTTTATATCTAAGTGAAATTCCTTTAGGAACTGTAGTTCATAATATTGAGCTTCGTCCAGGTCAAGGAGGAAAACTTTCACGTAGTGCAGGAGCATCTGCACAGTTATTAAGTCGCGATGGCAAATATGCTGCGATTAAAATGCCTAGTGGAGAAATTCGTCTTATTTTACAAACTTGTAAAGCCACTATTGGCTCAGTTTCTAATCCTGAGCACAATCTTGAGGTTAGTGGAAAAGCAGGTCGTACTCGTTGGAAAGGTCGCAGACCACGCGTTAGAGGTGTTGCCATGAACCCAGTTGATCACCCAATGGGTGGTGGTGAAGGTCGCGCTACAGGAGGTCACCCAAGATCTCGTAAAGGAATCCCTGCTAAAGGTTTCAAAACCCGCAAGCAGAAAGCTTCCGATAAGTTCATCATTGAAAGAAGGAAAAAATAAGGAGTAAAGTTATGAGTCGTTCACTTAAAAAAGGGCCATACGTGCACTATAAACTTGAGAAAAGAGTTCTTGAAATGCAGGAATCTACCAAAAAGACCCCGATTAAAACATGGTCGAGAGCTTCCATGATCACTCCAGATTTTGTAGGCTTAAGCATACAAGTTCACAATGGGAACAAGTTTATTCCAGTTTATGTAACCGAGAATATGGTAGGTCATAAACTTGGCGAATTTGCTCCAACGCGAATTTTCCGTGGTCACGCAGGAAGTAAAAAGTAAAATTAGTCGAAACAATTAAAGATAAGCATCATGGGATCCAGAAAACGGAAAAGTGCGGAGCTTAGAAAAGAGGCAAACAAGAACAAATATATCGCCAGAATTAGTAATTGTGCTGTTTCTCCGCGAAAGATGAGACCAGTTACTAAACTCATCAAAGGGAAAGATGCAGCTATTGCTCTGGCTATTTTGAAGACATCCAACAACGAGCCTTCAAGGCATTTGTATAAATTGCTTAGCTCAGCTATCAGCAACTGGCAAACCAAAACTTCCAATAGTATTCGCATGGAAGATGCCGGACTTTATGTAAAAAGCATCAATGTTGACGGAGCAAGAATGTTGAAAAGAATTCAACCAGCTCCACAAGGACGTGCGCATAGAATCAGAAAAAGATCTAACCATGTTACCCTTGAAATTGGAAGCAAATCTGAAGAATTATCAAATGTTGAATCTAACGATTAAGATATAATGGGACAAAAAACTAACCCTATAGGAAACAGAATTGGTATTACACGTGCCTGGGATTCAATTTGGTTTGGTGGTAAAACATATGCCGACAAGCTTCACGAGGATCACAAAATCCGTCAGTATTTGAAAGTACGTCTTGTTAAAGCAAGCGTTTCGAAAATAATGATTGAGCGTAGCATAAAACTTGTAACTGTTACCATTCATACTGCCAAGCCTGGATTTATTATCGGGCAGAAAGGTAAAGATGTTGACGAATTACGTGAAGAGTTGAAAAAACTTACTCAAAAAGAAGTACAAATCAACATTTCAGAAATAAAAAGACCAGAAGTTGAAGCAACTTTGGTTGCACAAAATATCGCACGTCAGATTGAAGGTCGTATTTCTCACCGTCGTGCCATTAAAACTTCTATTGCTTCAACCATGAGAATGAACGCCGAAGGAATTAAAATTTCTATTTCAGGTCGTATTGGTGGTGCAGAGATGAGCCGTACAGAGCATTACAAAGATGGTCGTACACCATTACACACACTTCGAGCTGATATCGATTATGCTAATGTTGAAGCACATACTACATACGGTCGCTTAGGAATAAAAGTATGGATTTGTAAAGGAGAAGTTTTTGGAACTCCTGATTTTTACAATTTCGAATTCCAAAAAGGTGATAAGAGAGACAAAAGACGCAGTGGTGGAAACCGTGGTAGTGGAAGAAACAAAAAGAAATAATTTAAACTGAACAAGTCATGTTACAGCCGAAAAAAACAAAATTCAGAAGAGTACAGAAAGGACGCATGAAGGGTATTGCTCAGCGTGGCAATCAGTTAGCTTTTGGTTCTTTTGGATTAAAGACAATGGAACAGGCATGGATTACCGGACGCCAGATTGAGGCAGCTCGTCAGGCTATGACCAGATATATGAAACGTGAAGGACAAAGTTGGATTCGCATTTTTCCGGACAAACCTATTACTAAAAAGCCAGCTGAAGTACGTATGGGTAAAGGTAAAGGTGCTCCTGATTCTTTTGTTGCCCCTATTACTCCAGGACGTATTCTTTTCGAAGCAGAAGGTGTTCCTCTCGAAATAGCACGCGAAGCAATGCGTTTGGCTGCACAAAAACTTCCGGTTAAAACAAAATTCATTGTCAGAAGAGATTTTAGTGAGGCGTAAGCCCATAACAATAAAGAAAATTCAACATGAAGTCTTCAGTAATTAAGGAAATGACTACAGACGAGCTCAACGAAAGGCTGGAAGAAGAGAAAAAACAGCTCAGTAAGCTTAGAATGAATCATACCGTATCACCCCTGGATAATCCTATGGTGATCAGTCAGTCAAGAAAAACTATCGCAAGAATTAAGACTGAATTGCGAAAAAGAGAATTAGAAACTAAGTAAATCAGTGAGTATGAAAAGGAACTTACGCAAAGAGCGAGTCGGAATTGTCGTCAGTAACAAGATGGACAAATCGATTGTGGTATTGGTTGAGCGTCGTTTAAAGCATCCCATATACGGAAAATTCATCAAGAAAACGAATAAGTTTATGGCACACGATGAAAATAACGAATGCAATATTGGCGATACCATCAAAATTGCGGAAACCCGTCCAACCAGCAAAAACAAACGCTGGAGATTAGTTGAAATAATTGAAAAGGCTAAATAACCATGATACAACAAGAATCAAGATTAAATGTAGCTGACAACAGCGGTGCCAAAGAAGTTCTTTGTATTCGGGTTCTCGGAGGATCAAAGAAGCGCTACGCATCAGTTGGAGACCAGATTATTGTCACCGTAAAAAATGCTCTACCTAGTGGAAACATCAAAAAAGGTACGGTTACAAAAGCTGTTGTTGTTCGCACAAAGAAAGAAATTCGTCGTCCCGACGGTTCATATATTCGCTTTGATGATAATGCCGCTGTTCTGCTAACCCCTACTGAGGAGCTTCGTGGAACACGTATTTTCGGTCCAGTTCCAAGAGAATTACGTGACAAGCAATATATGAAGATTGTATCATTAGCCCCTGAGGTTTTATAAAACTCTGAACTATGACAAAGAAACTCAAAATAAGGAAGGGCGATAATGTTGTGGTTATTTCCGGAAACTCAAAAGGCCAACGGGGTCGAGTTTTGGAAGTTATCCCCAAAAAAGAAACAGCCATTGTTGAGGGCGTGAATATTATGTCGCGTCACTTAAAAGCAGGAAGAGATGCTCAACAAAAAGATGGCGGTATCATTAAAAAAGAAGCTCCTATCAAAATTTCCAAGCTTATGCTGGTAGATGCCTCAGGTACCCCCACTCGAGTTGGCAGACAAGTTGCTAATGATGGAAAAATTATTCGTATTTCTAAAAAATCAGGAGAGGAGATTAAGTAATGGATTACGCACCAAGGCTTAAAGAAAAATATTATAAGGAAATAGTTCCTGCTCTTACTGAAGAATTTCAGTATAAAACCGTGATGCAGGTACCTCGCCTTACTAAAATCAGTGTTAACCAAGGTGTTGGAGATGCCGTGGCTGACAAAAAACTGGTTGATTTTGCAATTGAAGAGTTGTCCAATATTACAGGACAGAAAGCAGTGGCAACAAAATCGAAAAAAGACATATCTAATTTTAAGTTAAGACGCGGAATGCCTGTTGGTGCCCGTGTAACTTTGCGTGGTGAGAATATGTACGAATTTCTTGATAGACTAATTTCAGTTGCTATCCCACGTATTCGTGACTTTAAAGGAATCTCTGATAAAGGGTTCGATGGCCGCGGAAACTTCTCTTTTGGTATTACAGAGCAAATTATTTTCCCGGAGATCAATATGGATAAAGTGAATCAGATTACCGGTATGGATATCAACTTTGTAACCACAGCAGATACAGATAAAGAATCTTATGCTTTGCTTAAAGCATTCGGAATACCATTTAAAAAATAATCAGGTATGGCAAAAGAATCAATGAAAGCCCGGGAAGTAAAAAGACGCGCAATGGTTGAAAAATATGCTGAAAGACGTGCAGCATTAAAAGAAGCCGGCGATTATATTGCATTGCAGAAACTTCCGAAGAATTCTTCCAAAGTACGTTTGCATAACCGCTGCAATTTGTCGGGAAGACCAAAAGGTTATATGCGTATGTTTGGTTTGTCTCGTATCAATTTCAGGCAAATGGCCTTAAATGGTGAAATACCCGGTGTAAAAAAAGCAAGTTGGTAAATTATTAAAACGAAGAAGAATGACTACAGATCCTATTTCAGATTATTTGACAAGGATAAGAAATGCAATAAAAGCAAATCATCGCTTGGTTGAAATGCCTTCTAGCAAAATGCTGGTTGAGCTAAGCAAATTATTGCACGAAAACGGGTATATTCTCAATTACAAAGTTGAAGAGGAAACATTTCCCAAAACTTTGAAAATTGCATTAAAATATCACCCCACAAATAAAATGTCCGCCATCACAAAAGTGCAAAGAGTCAGTCGCTCAGGTTTAAGAAAATATTCTCCATCTAGAGAACTGCCCCGTGTGATGAACGGTCTTGGAATTGCCATAATAAGTACTTCTAAAGGACTTATGACTGACAAACAAGCCCGTAAAGAAAATGTTGGCGGAGAAGTAATTTGTTATGTATCTTAATATTGAAGGAGAAGAGTAATGTCAAGGATTGGAAATAAACCTATCGCTATCCCCTCCGGAGTCCAAATTCAGGTATCCGACGAGAATATTGTTTCTGTTAAAGGAAGCAAGGGTGAATTACACCAGGAACTTCCTGCTTCGATTAAAATAAATATCGAAGAAAACAATATTACCGTTTCTAGGGAAGATGATTCAAAACAAAATAAAGCCTACCACGGTTTGTACAGATCATTATTAGCCAACATGGTTGAAGGAGTATCCAACGGATTCACCATCAAACTTGAGCTGATTGGTGTAGGTTACAAATGTCAGGCAGAAGGTCAAATGCTTGATCTCAGTCTTGGACATTCACACAATATTGTTTTTGAACTTCCACAAGAGATTAAAGTAGAAGCCATTACCGAAAAAGGTAAGAGCCCAATGATTGTTCTGCAATCGCACGACAAACAATTAATAGGACAGGTAGCTGCAAAAATCAGATCATACAGAAAACCTGAGCCTTATAAAGGTAAAGGAGTTAAATATCAGAACGAAGTTATTCGTCGTAAAGCAGGTAAAGCTGCAGTTAAACAATAAAAGATATCGGCTATGGCTATCAAAAATAAGAAAGAATATAGCAGAAAGCGCGTTAAAATGCGCATTCGCAAAGTGATCAACGGCAGTGCCGAGAGACCTCGCATGACTGTTTTTCGCAGTAGCAAAGAAATTTATGTTCAGTTGATCGACGATGCCAGTGGAAAAACCATTGTTGCAGCTTCATCAAGAGCAAAAGATATTGCTGAGCAAAAACTTACTAAAATTGAAAAAGCCAAATTAGTTGGTAAATTTATTGCCAATCAAGCTAAAGAGGCTGGAATTGAAACAGTAGTTTTTGATCGCAACGGATATAAATATCACGGTAGAATAAAATCACTGGCAGAAGCAGCCAGAGAAGGTGGACTAAAATTCTAAGGATTATGCCTAACGTTAACGTAAAGAGAGTAAAATCAAGCGAAATCGAGTTCAAAGACAGACTCGTAAGTATACAACGTGTAACTAAAGTTACCAAAGGTGGACGTACCTTCAGCTTCTCTGCTATTGTAGTGGTTGGAAATGAAGATGGTGTTGTTGGCTATGGTCTTGGAAAAGCCAAAGAAGTTACTTCTGCCATTTCTAAAGGAATTGAAGATGCCAAGAAAAACCTAATTAAGGTTCCTATTCTTAAAGGCACTTTACCTCACGAACAATATGGTAAATATGGTGGCGCACGTGTTTTTCTAAAACCAGCTGCCCCTGGTACTGGTGTAATTGCAGGTGGTGCTATGCGTGCTGTATTAGAAAGCGTCGGTGTTAAAAATGTATTGGCCAAATCTAAAGGATCTTCCAATCCGCACAATGTTGTTAAAGCTACCATAGATGCATTATTACATTTGAAAGATGCATATACTGTTGCTCAACTCAGAGGAATTTCCGTTGATAAAGTGTTTAACGGTTAAAAGAAAAAAAATGAAAAAAATTCGCATAACTTTAGTCAGAAGCCAGATCAACCGACCGGAAATTCAACGTAAAACCGTTAAGGCTTTAGGTCTTGGGAAAATGAATTCCAGTGTGGAAAAAGAAGCCAGCCCACAAATTTTGGGAATGGTAAGAAAAATAATTCACCTTGTGAAAGTTGAAGAAATCTGATTATTAAAAAGAAACTGAAATGGACTTAAGTAATTTAAAACCGGCTAAAGGTTCTGTTAAAAAGAACAAAAGAATAGGTAGAGGACAAGGATCTGGGCGCGGTGGCACATCCACACGTGGCCACAAGGGAGCTCAGTCACGTAGTGGTTACTCCAGAAAACTAGGTTTTGAAGGTGGTCAGATGCCTCTGTATCGTCGTATTCCGAAATTCGGTTTCAAAAACCCGAACAGAGTTGAGTATCGTGCCCTCAATATTGATGAGCTTGAAAAACTTGCAGAAAAATATTCACTCGACAATATCGATCCTCAGGTTCTTCGTGAACATGGTCTCGTTTCTAAAAACGACCTAATCAAGATCCTCGGCAGAGGCGAACTCAGTAAGAAACTTGAAGTGAAGGCACATGCCTTCTCAGCATCTGCCGTAAAAGCAATTGAAGAAAAAGGTGGCACCGTCGTAAAACTATAATTGAATGAGCCGTTTTATCACTACCATAAAAAACATTAATAAAATAGATGATCTCAAAAAAAGGATCCTCTATACTTTATTTATTTTGTTGATTTACCGATTTGGGTCCTACGTGGTTCTGCCAGGTATCGATCCTCATTCCCTTGACAATTTGAAGTCGCAGGGTCAAGACGGACTTCTCGGTCTGATCAATATGTTTTCGGGAGGTGCGTTTTCCAATGCATCTATTTTTGCATTAGGTATAATGCCCTATATCTCAGCATCTATTGTAATCCAGCTGCTGGGTATGGCTATCCCCTATTTTCAGCGCTTACAGCGTGAAGGAGAAAGTGGTAGAAAGAAAATCAATCAAATTACTCGTTACTTAACTGTAATTATTACTGCAGCTCAAGCACAAGGATATATTGCCAACTTAGTGGCACAAATACCTGCCGGAGGTATCTTCCCATTTGATGCAGAAGTCTCTCAGGTTCCATTCCTCTTCCGACTTTCTAGCACTATATTGCTTACTGCAGGTACTATGTTTGTTATGTGGCTTGGCGAGCGTATTACTGATAAAGGTATTGGAAACGGAATTTCCCTTATCATTATGATTGGTATTATTGCCCGTCTTCCATTTGCATTGGTTGCAGAATTTGCTTCTAGAATGGAAATACAAGGAGGTGGATTAATTATGTTTGTAGTTGAACTAGTTATTCTACTTATTGTTATTTTACTAAGTATTCTGCTTGTGCAAGGGACACGAAAAATACCTGTTCAGTTTGCTAAACGAGTAGTTGGCAATAAACAATATGGAGGTGTACGTCAATACGTTCCACTCAAAGTTAATGCTGCCGGTGTTATGCCGATCATTTTTGCACAAGCAATTATGTTCGTACCAATTACACTATCGGGATTTACAGATTCAGAAAGTATGACGGGATTTGTATCTATATTCTCAAATTTCCAAGGATTTTGGTACAATCTGACCTTTGCAATCATGATTATTCTCTTCACATATTTCTATACAGCTATTGTTATTAATCCTAATCAAATGGCAGAGGATCTAAAGAAAAATGGAGGATTTATACCCGGTGTGAAACCCGGGAAACGTACTGCTGACTTTATCGATACGGTAATGTCGCGTATTACTCTTCCAGGATCTATGTTTCTTGCTTTTGTAGCAGTTATGCCTGCTCTTGTTGGTAACTTCATGGGTATCAACAGTCAGTTCGCATCATTCTATGGAGGTACATCTCTGCTTATCATGGTTGGGGTTGTGCTCGATACTCTTCAGCAAATTGAATCGCACTTGCTGATGAGACATTATGATGGATTAACGAAATCGGGACGAATTAAAGGACGTTCGTCAACCGGTATGACAGGTCTCTAAAAGCATTGCAAATGCTGCAGAAATCGGAAGAAGAAATATTGTTGTTAAAAAAGAGTTCTTTGCTTGTTGGTAAAACTTTAGGAGAAGTTGCGCTTCACTTAAAACCTGGTGTTAGTACCAAAAAAATTGATGATATTGCAGAGCAATTTATCAGAGATAATGGCGGCATACCGGGGTTTAAAGGCTATAACGGTTTCCCTGCTACCTTGTGCATTTCTATTAACGATGAAGTTGTACACGGAATACCGGGTTCCAAAATCATCAAAGAAGGTGATGTGGTTAGTGTCGATTGCGGAGCAATAGTAAATGGTTATTATGGCGATTACGCATATACCTTTATTGTTGGAGAAAGTGATGAAAAAACCAAACAGCTTGTTTCTATTACCAAAGAGTCTTTGTACAAAGGTATAGAACAAGCAGTTGCAGGAAACACAATCGGTGATATTGGCTATGCAATTCAATTGCACGTGGAAAGACATGGTTTTTCAGTTGTTCGTGATCTCGTAGGTCATGGGATTGGAAAGCATTTACACGAAAAGCCGGAAGTTCCAAATTATGGAAGAAAAGCAATGGGAATGCCTTTAACCGAAAATATAGTCATTTGCATAGAGCCAATGATTAATTTAGGTACAAAAAATGTGAAGCAGGATCGCGATGGTTGGACGATACGCACAAAAGATAAAAAACCTAGTGCACATTTCGAACACATGGTTGTGATTCGCAAAGAAGAAGCTGAAGTGATATCGACATATGAATTTGTTGAACAAAACTGGAAATAAAATATGGCAAAACAAGGTGCTATAGAACAAGACGGAACAGTAGTTGAAAGTTTAGGAAACGCAATGTTTCGGGTTGAACTTGAAAATGGGCATGTGATTATTGCGCACATTTCAGGTAAGATGCGCATGCATTACATTAAAATCCTACCTGGAGACCGCGTTCGTCTTGAAATATCACCTTACGATTTGACCAAAGGAAGAATTACTTTCAGATATAAATAAAAAAAGAAAGACAATGAAAGTCAGAGTTTCTGTGAAAAAACGCACCCCCGATTGCAAAATAGTTCGTCGTAAAGGACGTGTTTATGTAATCAACAAAAAAAATCCTAAGTTTAAACAACGTCAGGGTTAAAAATCAATAACAAGAAAAAAATAATATATGGCACGTATTGCAGGTGTAGATTTACCAAACAACAAGAGAGGCGTTATAGGCCTTACCTACATTTATGGCATTGGGCCAACCATTGCCAAACAAATTTTGGACAAAGCCAAGGTTAGTCACGACAAAAAGGTAGAAGACTGGAGTGATGATGAGCAGTCAACTATTCGTCAGATTATCAACGACGACGTAACAACTGAAGGGGCTTTGCGCTCAGAAATTCAAACGAACATTAAACGACTAATGGATATTGGTTGTTACAGAGGCATTCGTCATCGTCTTGGTCTTCCGCTTAGAGGACAGAGTACGAAAAACAATGCACGTACAAGAAAAGGAAGAAGAAAAACTGTTGCTAATAAGAAAAAAGCACCTACAGGTTAATACCGAATTAAAAAATTATATGCTTTATGGCTAAGACAAGTAAAAGCACGAAAAAAAGAAAAGTTAAAGTTGAACCCTTTGGCAGAGCATTTGTTAAAGCTTCATTCAACAATATACTTATCTCGCTGACAAACGACGATGGACAAGTAATTTCATGGTCATCAGCTGGTAAAATGGGTTTCAGAGGCAGTAAGAAAAATACTCCTTATGCAGCTCAAATTGCGGCCGAAGATTGTGCAAAAGTTGCTTATGATGCAGGGTTACGCAAAGTTAAAGTATTCGTTAGCGGTCCCGGATCGGGTCGCGAAAGCGCAATCAGAAGCATCCATGGTGCTGGAATTGAAGTAATCGAAATCGTCGATACAACTCCAATTCCTCACAACGGTTGCAGACCTCCCAAAAGAAGAAGGGTTTAATGTAATTGAAGAAAACAAAGAATTATGGCAAGATATACTGGACCAAAATCTAAAATTGCCCGAAAATTTCAAGAACCTATTTTCGGACACGACAAACATCTTGAAAAGAAAAACTATCCTCCTGGACAGCACGGTCAAACAAAAAGGAGAAGAAAAGTTTCTGAATATGGTGTTCAGTTGAAAGAAAAACAAAAAGCCAAATACACTTATGGCATCTTGGAGAAACAGTTCAAAAAACTCTTTCTACTTGCATCATCCAAAAAAGGTGTTACTGGTGAAGTACTGCTCCAATTAATTGAATCAAGACTTGACAATGTAGTATTCCGTCTTGGCATTAGTCCAACACGTGACGGAGCTCGTCAATTGGTTTCGCATAAGCATATTGAAGTAAACGGAAGTGTTGTGAATATTCCTTCTTATTTACTACGTCCTGGTGATGTAGTTAATGTTCGTGAAAAATCAAAAAATCTTGAAGTTGTTACAGCTTCGCTAAACGGTCACAATAATAAACACAGCTGGCTTGAGTGGGAACCAGAAAACATGCGTGGAAAATTACTAAATTATCCAGAGCGCGAAGCTATTCCTGAAAACATCAACGAACAGCTGATCGTAGAATTGTACAGTAAATAAAATCATTTCATTGACTATGGCCATATTAAATTTTCAGAAACCGGATAAAGTCATTCAGATTGAAGCTAACGATAAAGTCGGAATTTTCGAATTTCGCCCTTTAGAACCTGGCTATGGTGTGACAATCGGCAACGCAATGAGAAGAATACTTCTTTCTTCTCTGGAAGGATTCGCCATCACTTCAGTGAGATTTGACAATGTTCATCACGAATTTTCAACCATCGACGGTGTTGTTGAAGATGTTGTAGATATTGTATTGAACATGAAGCAAATCAGGCTGAAAAGACAAATAGAAGAACTCAACAACGAGCATATTAATGCTGTTTTTCATGGGCAGGAAGTTGTTACCGCCGGCGATTTAAATAAATTTCTCTCCGGTTTTCAAGTACTGAATCCCGACTTGGTAGTATGCCACCTCGATCCCTCCATCAAATTAAGTTTCGAACTTAATATTGAAAAAGGACGTGGATATATACCTGCAGAAGAGCTGAAATCAAGTACTGAAAACATTGGCACAATTGCTATGGATGGTATTTTTACTCCCATTCAAAATGTAAAATACAATGTTGAAAACTACCGTGTTGAACAAAAAACAGACTACGAAAAACTAATTTTCACCATTGAAACAGACGGATCTATTCATCCAAAAGAAGCACTCAAAGAAGCTGCAACAATTTTGATTCAGCACTTTATGCTATTTTCTGATGAAAAAATTGCTATTGACATCCCTGAGAAAGTAGTTAGTGAGGATTTCGATGAAGATTATATCCACATGCGTCAGATGCTAAAAACCAAGCTTACAGACCTCGATTTGAGTGTTCGTGCGCTAAATTGCCTCAAAGCAGCTGATGTGGAAACACTCGGACAATTGGTATCCTACAACAAAAACGACCTTTTGAAGTTTAGAAACTTCGGAAAAAAATCACTTGCTGAACTCGAAGAATTAGTGAAATCAAAGAACCTTCATTTCGGCATGAATATTTCAAAATATAAACTGGATAAGGAATAATTGAGATGAGACACAAGAAAGGATTTAATCACTTAGGCAGAAAAACAGCTCACAGAAAAGCTATGCTTTCTAATATGGCTGCTTCGCTAATCATTCATAAAAGAATCAACACAACTCTCGCTAAAGCTAAGGCCTTGAGAAGCTACGTTGAACCTCTGATTACTCGTTCCAAGGATGACACTATGCATTCAAGACGCGTTGTGTTCTCACATCTTCAGAACAAAGAGGCAGTTAACGAATTGTTCAGAGAAATTTCTGAAAAAATAGCCGATCGTCCTGGTGGTTATACTCGTATTCTTAAAACCGGAGTTCGTTTAGGTGATGATGCTCAGATGTGTATCATAGAGCTTGTTGATTATAATACCAACCTCCTGTCAGCTAAAGAAGAAGATTCTGGTAAACGTACCCGTCGTGGCCGTAAAAAAGTCACCACTACTCCTGAAGAGCCTAAGAGTAAAGCTAAAGCAAAGGTAGATGAAATTGAAGAGGTAGAAGAGGTTATTCAAGATACAGTAGAAGTTAAAAAAGAAAGTGTTGAGGAAACTACAGAAGAGCCTAAAGCTGAAGTGAAAGAAGAAGTCATTGAGGAAGCTGTTGAAGAACCAGTAGCCGAAGTGAAAGAGGAGGTAGTGGAAGAAGTAAAAGAAGAGGAAAAAGAAGAAGCTCCAGATGAAGAAGAAAAACCAGAGGATAATGCTTCTGATGATAATGAAGAAGATAAAAAAGAAGACGAAGAGCCTTCTAAATAATTTTCTTCCGATAATTTTAGTACTTTTGAAACAGGATAATTAATTATCCTGTTTTTTTATGAATTTAATCAAAGAACAATGGGAAACATAGCCAATATTTATGCTAGACAGATACTCGATTCAAGAGGGAATCCAACTGTTGAAGTTGAAGTAATTACCAATACCGGAAGCTACGGTCGCGCAATGGTACCCTCAGGTGCCTCTACAGGTATTCACGAAGCCTGTGAGCTTCGCGATGGTGACAAAAAGATGTATGGCGGCAAAAGTGTAATGAAAGCCGTAAACAACGTAAATAAAGTCATTTCGGAAGAACTCCGTGGAATGGATGTCACTGATCAGAATCTAATTGATCAAACTCTCATTGCTCTCGATGGAACTCCAAATAAGTCAAATCTGGGCGCGAATGCAATTCTTGGAGTATCGTTGGCTTCAGCACATGCTGCTGCTGCAGAGACCAATCAATTGCTGTTTCGCTATCTTGGCGGGGTAAATGCTAATGTGCTCCCAATTCCAATGATGAATATTATTAATGGTGGTGCACACGCTGATAACAGCATTGATTTTCAGGAATTTATGATTATGCCCATTAATGCGGAAACTTTTGCACAAGCTATTCAAATGGGTACCGAAGTATTCCATTCACTGAAAGAAGTTTTGAAGAAGAAAAAACTATCAACTGCTGTAGGTGATGAAGGTGGATTTGCCCCCAACCTAAAATCAAACGAAGATGCACTTAAAGTAATTATCGAAGCCATTGAAAAAGCAAAATACAAGCCAGGTGAAGATATTTGCATCGCATTGGATGTTGCTGCTTCAGAATTCTACGACACTGAGAAAAAATTATACCACCTGAAAAAATCAACAGGAGAAAAACTCAATTCAACAGAATTGTCTAGCTATCTGGCAGAATGGACAAAAAAATACCCTATCATCAGTATTGAAGATGGAATGGCTGAAGATGATTGGGAAGGCTGGGCAACAATAACCCATGAAATCGGAGATCAGATTCAACTGGTTGGGGATGATCTTTTTGTTACCAATGTAGAACGTCTCGGGCACGGTATTCAAAACGGAATTGCCAATTCCATTCTTATTAAATTAAATCAAATTGGAACCGTCTCTGAAACCATTCAAGCAATAAATATGGCACATCGCTATTCCTATACCAGCATCATCAGTCACCGTTCTGGCGAAACAGAAGACACCAGTATTGCCGACCTCGCTGTAGCCATGAATACTGGCCTAATTAAAACAGGCAGTGCCTGTCGCAGTGAAAGAATTGCAAAATACAATCAATTGCTTAGAATTGAAGATTTACTGGGTAGCACTGGTGAATTTATCGGAACAAACTTCATTTATTATCCTTACTAATTCATTGCAATATGTCAATGATTCGGGAATTTACGAAAACAGGTAACTTCTTTTTCAAACATAGAAGTTACCTGCCTATAGTACTTTATGTGCTTGCTATTGCTACTATTTGGTTTGATAGCGATGAATTTTTTTCATACCAGGAATGGTGGTGGGGATTGGCTTGTTTTCTCATAACTGCATCAGGAATGTTGATCAGAGCACTCACAATTGGGTTCACCCCTCGTGGAACATCTGGAAGAAATGCAGACAAACAAATTGCAGATCACCTCAATACAAAAGGCATTTATTCAATTGTGCGCCACCCTCTATACCTTGGCAACTTTATGATGTGGCTCGGACTTATGATTTACGTTGGAAGCGCTGAATTTCTCATTTTCGGCATCTTTTTCTTTTGGCTATATTATGAGAGAATTATGTTCGCAGAAGAACAATTTATTCATGAAAAGTTTGGAAAAGAATTTGAAGACTGGGCTGCTAAAACACCTCCATTCTTTCCTAGTTTCAGAAAATTCGTGAAAAGCGGGGTGAAATTCTCATTTAAAAATGTCATTAAAAGAGAATATCATGGATTTTTTGCCAGCATTTTTTCTTTCACTCTAATCAATTTCATAAAACATCTCTTCTATAATGATTGGAAACCCAATGTAGATATTGAGTGGATTATTGCTTTTGCAGCAGGATTCCTCATATATATTGTGATACGAGTTATTGTGAAAACTACTCGTTGGTTGCATGTAACGGGCCGTTAATTAACCCATAGACATTGCCATAAGATCGGCAATTGTAGCCGTCTTAATATTGAAATTATTCTTACGTATAATGCTGTCGAGATGAAAAAGACAGCTGGCTTCGGTGCTTACAAGATACTCTGCACCTGTATCCATCGCATTCTGAAGTTTTCTCATGCCCATTTCTACACTGAGCTCAGGAAACTTAACAGAAAATGATCCCCCAAAACCACAACACTCTGAGCTATCTTTCATTTCAATGAGATCAATACCTTGAATCATTGACAATAACTGCCGAGGCTCAGTCTTCAACCCATAATGTCTGAGCATGGAACAACTATCGTGAAAACAAACCGAAGCATTTAATCGCCCCTCCCATTTTTCAATTTTCAAAACATTGATCAGAAAATCGTTGAAATCATAAATTCTAGACTGCACATTCTTAAGCTCCAAATGCAAAGAAGTATTAAAAAAGAACTTGGTGTAGTGCTTTTTCACCATGTGCACACAAGATGCCGACGGCGCCACAATAATTTTGCTTCCCGAGAAATCCTTAAGAAATTTTGATGCCAACTCCTCCGCCTCTACACGATTGCCTGAATTAAATGGCAGCTGTCCACAACATGTCTGGTTTGGATTATAATGTGCATTTACACCCAAAGAAGTGAGAATTTTGAAAATATTCTCCGCCTTTTCAGGGTAAAACTGATCAATATAACACGGTATGAATACATCAACTTCCATGAGCAAATTAGATCTAAACAAAAATACGTTTTATTTTATACTTATGAATAATCGAATGAAAAAAAAAAAAATACTACATCTATATTGCTGATAAACAGATATTATTTAATAATTTTTATTATTTTTTATTCTTTTCGAATGTTAATTTAATTTGCGTTTGGTACATTAATTGTTATATTTGTTCAGCAACAAAAACAATTATTATGAAAAGGATTCTTTACGCAGCAATTGGTCTTTTCCTTTTAGCAGGATTTAATGCTTGTGATCTTGTTCAGGATGAGCCCCCTACAAAAACCCAAATGGAAAGTACCTGGCAGGTTACTCAAGCAATCAACACCACTACTGGTGCAGATTTTACCAGTCAAGTTAATTTCCCTATCACTGCTTTTCACCTGAGTAGCGATGGAACTATCATCTCAACTGCAGCGCCATTGATGATGTATATTGTATATGGTGACAGTAAATACACACAAATTGCCAGCCAAATTGACCAGGTTTTCAATTATGCCAGTTTTAATTTAAATGGCGGTGAGTTCTTTATCGGTGGTGGCGTTCAAAGCCGATTTACTCTTGAGATGAAGCTGGAAGGTCTACCCGGACAACAAGCTTTAACAACTCTACTTGGAATACTTGGAATTGGAAATGCATACTTAGATGTTGTTGTATATCATAAGTTTATGGATGTAGGAGTTGAATTTTCTGAAGACTACAATACTATGGTATGGACAATTGATGGCAATACAACAGCGTTGTATAATACTAAAGATAATTACGGAAACTATGTTCTCTGGAACGGCTGGCCGGTAAACAACTTCTCCCATGTTGAAGTTACAATGGAAAAGAGAGTTAAAGATATCCCAGATCTTATTGAAGAAGCCCTATAGAAAAAATATTTATTTCGAAAAATCCTGCACAATTGCAGGATTTTTTTTTGCTCCAAAGAATATTTGTACTTTTAATGCAAATTGAAATTTATGACTGAAATTCCTTTCAACCGGACGAAAATTATTGCAACCATTGGTCCCGCATGCGACAGTTATGAAAAATTATTGGAACTTGCAGAAGCCGGCATGGATGTTTGTCGTCTTAATTTCAGTCATGCAGAATATGATACTATTCTAAAAATATTACAGCATATTCATAAAATCAATGAGAATGATGCGTTTAATATTGCCATTCTCGCGGATTTACAAGGGCCGAAGCTCCGGGTTGGTAAAATGCCAGAAGGAGGTATTAGCCTTAAAGCTGAAAATACTATCCTGATAACAAATCAAGAAATTATCGGAACTGAAGAGAAATTCACACTTCGTTATCCTCATCTTGCAGAAGATCTAATTCCCGGTGTAAAAATCTTATTGGATGATGGAAAGCTGGAAGTTCTTATTGAGGAATCTATCAATGAGCATGAAGTAAAAGCCAAAATACTTCGTGGTGGAATATTAAAATCAAAAAAAGGTTTCAATATTCCCGGAGCAAAACTCTCCCTTCCTGCCCTGACTGAGAAAGATAAAAAAGATCTTGAATTCATTCTAACACAGGATATCGACTGGGTAGCACTTTCCTTTGTACGTAGTGCCAATGATGTAAAGCAACTTAGAGAAAGAATTAGTAAAGAAGGGAAAGAACTCAGAATAATCGCCAAAATTGAAAAGCCTGAGGCAGTAGATGATATTGACAATATTATTTCTGCTGCCGATGGAATAATGGTGGCACGTGGTGACCTGGGTATTGAAATGCCACTTCAGGCTGTTCCTGTTATTCAAAAGAACATAATTCAGAGCTGTATTTTTGCTGCTAAACCAGTTATCGTTGCAACACAAATGATGGAAAGCATGATGGAAAACACCATCCCAAACCGGGCAGAAGTTAGCGACGTAGCTAATGCGGTAATAGATGGTGCAGACGCAGTGATGCTCAGTGGAGAAACCAGTGTAGGAAAACACCCGGTCTTAACTGTAGCTACTATGGATAAGATAATTAACGACGTAGAAAAAGACCACAGACCATTCTATAGAGGTACAAAACCCGGTAAAGATTCTACAACCTTTATTGCCGATGAAGTTTGCTATACTGCTGCCCGAATTAGCTATCATTTAGATGCAAATGGCATTGTGGTAATGACTCAATCGGGGTCATCTGCAAGAAAAATAGCGTCATATCGCCCACACAGCAGTTTATTTGTTTTTAGTGAAAACACCAAGTTACTCAGATGCCTAGCATTAATGTGGGGAATCAGAACCTTCTACTATTCAGACTATAAGAGTACAGATCAAACCATATCTGACACAAACAGGATACTGATAAAAGCAGGGCTAATAAATAAAGGAGACATGCTCATCCATACAGCCAGCATGCCAATCGAGAATAGAGGGCGTGCCAATACCGTTAGAATTTCAACTATTGAATAAGTTTCGAATTGATTTTTTTATATCTTTGCACTTCTGTTCGGGGTGTGGCGCAGTTGGCTAGCGTACTTGTATGGGGTACAAGTGGTCGGAAGTTCGAGTCTTCTCACCCCGACAAATATTTAGGAGCTTTTGCTCCTATTTTTGTTTAAGTATGGAATATTGCACTTACATATTATTC
>JAFGWG010000224.1 GCA_016937255.1 Bacteroidales bacterium | reverse complement strand
TCCACTCGGATCAGTATATTTTAACGGGTTATTGCAAGTCACGGTATGACTATACAGCCGCATCGTTATAGTCACGCCGTGACTGTGTGGGGGCATGGTGTGGTGCTGGTTGCAATTGCGTTGTGTTTTAACATAATTATGTGTTAAACACCATAAATTATCATATGTCCTCTTAACTGCATCCATTTCGCTACCAAATTTATGAATTATTTTGGAATTGGCAAAGGCTATTAGTCTTCTAAGTTTGGGACATCCCTACGGGATATTATTCATTACTATATGAGGCTTACCGATCTGTTATCCCTATGGGACAATTAATTCCCTAGGCTTTACTAAAAAGCTTCGCAGAAACTCCGAAGGAGTTAGAAAGCATAATCCAAAATCTACGATTCCAAGCCCACCGTATAGCTGCTTTGTGTATCGGAGGACGTTGGAATGCAGATTTTTAAATGCGCTAGGGATGGAATGCTTCAAAAAGAAAACTCCGAAGGAGTTAAAAAATATAACCCGGGACGCAGTCCTGGGGCAAGAACTATAAGAGGATACAACTCTGAAGGAGTTGAAATATGGCATAAGCTATCTCTTTATCCGGTTTGCGGATTGTAATATCTAATCCTCGCTTTTATAAATTACTGAATGATAACACTTTTATTGTTTTGTCACGGAATTTGAGCATCCGGATGAACTCAGGACCTCCTTCGTCGGACGCTGAGATATCCAGATCAAACAAATTCGCTCGCCAAAAACTGGGTTTATCTGAAACAATATCCCCGCATTCGCTTTATTTATAACTGTCAGACAACCTACTTTGCGAAACAAGCTAAGGTGTCTGACAAGTATATTCTTGCTCATACGGGGCTATTATTATTCGACTCCTTCGGACTCACCCTTGGTACAGTAATTCAAAAATAGAAGCGAATATCGTAAATAGCTTTTTTCGGATTCAAACCGCACAACGGGTTATATCTTTATCCCGCTAGGGATAACGCTCGGTAAAACCAAGATACAAGTACTTTACATGCCGTCGGTATAATACCAAAAGACAGTCAGATAATCTTATCCCGAACTCAGGTTAGTAAATTATTCTGAGCAATTATTAAAACCATAATATTAGCTTTGTAAAAAATAAAACACCATGGATTTCCCCACCCGAATGCTTAATTTTATTCGCCGCCACCATGTGCTATCTTTGGCTACCAGTGATGAAAATGGTCTTTGGGCATCTTCATGTTTTTATGCATTCGATGAAGATCATCTTCAGTTTATCATCATTACCGACCTTAATACGCTACATGGCAAACAAGCTTTAAAAAATAGTTCTGTTGCCGGCACCGTTTCCCTCGAAACAAAATCTATTGGAAAAATTCAAGGTATTCAATTTAAAGGCAAAATAATTTTACTCGAAGGCAAAGAAAAATCACACTTAAAAAAGCTATATCTAAAAAGATTTCCGTATGCCATACTTACAAATACGGCTTTATGGTCGATTAAACTCGACCATGTCAAAATGACCGATAACAGACTGGGCTTCGGAAAGAAGATCTTTTGGCCTTAAAATTAGCGACTTAACATTAAGGTAATAATTTTTTAAAACCCTAAAACACACCTCTTCAAATATTTAGTGCTTGTCAGTTGAAAACTATCATTTATTGTTAATAAAAATGGCTTTGACTAAAATAGCATTGTTTCTAATTTAGCAAACTGAAACAAAAAGGCTCTAATTTTTTTTGGTGCTTTGATAATCATAGTTTTAACGCTAAAGGGATATTTCAAGATGGAGAAAAGCTTATTTTCAACAATAGACGAGAAACAAGAAACAACTTCTAAATCAAATGCTTACGACAAAATTGCCGAAAAAAGAAGTCGTCCAAACATTTTTGAAGAAGCAGAACAAACAGAAGAGACCGTTGAAAATAAAAAGGTTTTCACTTTCGAAGAAGCGCTTGAACAATCAACAGAATATTTTAATGGAGACACTCTTGCAGCAAGTGTTTGGGTAAGCAAATATGCTTTGAAAGATAGTGCAGGAAGCATTTTCGAAAGCACTCCCGACATGATGCACAAGCGTATCGCCTCTGAAATTGCACGCATTGAAAAAAAATACGAAAACCCTTTAAGCGAAGAAGAAATTTACTCCGTACTGAAAAACTTCAAATATATCGTTCCTCAAGGAAGCCCAATGGCTGGAATTGGCAATAATTTTCAAGTTGCCAGTCTTTCCAACTGTTTTGTAATCGGAAATTCCAATGCCGATAGTTATGGTGGCATTATGAAAGTTGACGAAGAACAGGTTCAACTTATGAAACGCCGTGGCGGAGTAGGTCACGACCTCAGTCATATTCGTCCCAAAGGCAGCCCCGTAAAAAACTCAGCATTAACCTCAACGGGTGTTGTTCCTTTTATGGAGCGCTATAGCAACAGTACTAGAGAAGTAGCTCAGGATGGTCGTCGCGGTGCATTAATGCTCAGCATTTCAGTAACCCACCCCGATTCTGAAAATTTTATTGACGCAAAAATGGAACAAGGCAAAGTTACCGGTGCCAATGTTTCAGTAAAAATCACCGATGCGTTTATGCAATCGCTGATTAATAAAACACCTTTTACTCAAAAATATCCTGTCGACAGCGCCAACCCAACATTCAGCAAAAGCATAGACGCTGATAAGCTTTGGGATAAAGTTGTTCACAATGCATGGAAATCTGCCGAACCTGGAATTCTATTCTGGGACACCATAAAAAGAGAAAGTATTCCGGATTGTTATGCAGATCAGGGTTTTGAAACTGTTTCCACCAACCCGTGTGGTGAAATTCCGCTTTGTCCTTACGACAGTTGCCGATTATTAGCCATCAATCTCTACGGTTATGTAGAAAATCCCTTTACCGAGGAAGCCAGTTTCAACTTGAAATTATTCCGCGAACATATTTGGGTTGCCCAACGCATGATGGATGACATCATCGATTTGGAATTGGAAAAAGTTGATCGAATCATTGAAAAAATAGAAAAAGATCCTGAAGCAGGAGAAATTAAGAATACAGAGCTAAATCTCTGGCAAAAAATTAAAGAAAAAGCCATTCAGGGACGCCGTACCGGTATTGGCATCACCGCCGAGGGAGATATGCTTGCGTCTTTAGGCATGCAGTACGGCTCTGACGAAGCCATAGATTTCAGTGTCAATATTCACAAAACACTTGCTGTTGAAGCTTATAAATCGTCGGTAAATCTGGCCAAAGAGCGCGGAGCTTTCCCAATATATGATTACAAACGCGAAGAAAAGAATCCGCTGATTAATCGTCTTTTTGAAGCAGAGCCACAGCTCAAGGATTATATGAAAGAATACGGGCGTCGCAATATTGCTTTGCTCACCATCGCACCTACAGGTAGTGTGAGTATTCTTACTCAAACCACTTCAGGAATTGAGCCTGCCTTTATGGTAAGCTACAAACGAAGAAAAAAAGTAAACCCCAATGATAAAAATGCCAAAGTATCGTTTGTAGATGAAATTGGCGACAGCTGGGAAGAATACACTGTTTTCCACCCTCGCTATAAAACCTGGTTGGAAGCCAATGGATATGATGTGAATAAGGTAAAAAATGAATACTCAGAAGAGCAAATTCAAGATCTTATAAAAAAATCACCTTATCACAAAGCTACGAGCAATGATGTAGATTGGGTAAGCAAAGTAAAAATGCAGGGCGCCATTCAAAAATGGGTCGATCATAGCATTAGTGTTACGGTAAATGTACCAAATGACGTAAAAGAAGATCTCATTGACAAAGTGTATCGCACGGCATGGGAAAGTGGCTGTAAAGGTGTTACCGTGTACCGCGACGGATCTCGCTCAGGAGTATTGGTAAGCAGCGATTCTAAAACAAAAAAAGAAGAAGGTTTTACCGAAACCCATGCACCTATTCGCCCATACAAACTGGAAAGTCGTGTAGTACGCTTTAGCAATGGTGAAGAGCGATGGGTGGCAGTAGTGGGTATTTTAGAAGGAAGACCTTATGAAATATTTACCGGAAAAGCCGATAGTTTTATTCTTCCCGATTTTGTAAACGAAGGATGGGTTATTCGCGAGAAAAAAGCAAAACAACGTGCCCGTTACGATTTTGAATTTTTAGATAAAGACGGTTATGAAGTTCTAATTAAAGGTCTATCAAGAACTTTCGATCCTAAATACTGGAATTACGCCAAACTGATTAGTGGTGTGCTGCGTCACGGAATGCCGCTACCCAATGTTATTCACCTGATTGAGAATTTGGTATTCGACCGCGACACCATTAATACATGGAAAAACGGTGTGGTTCGTGCGCTTAAAGCGTTCATTCCTGATGGAACAAAAGCTGAAGGCACCTGCCCCGAATGTCATACCGATGCTCTTGAATTCAAGGAAGGCTGCCTAACATGTAGCAGTTGCGGATATTCTAAATGTGGATAAAATATTCAGCGTGCTTTTGCACAGATAAACAAGAGGAGAGGCGACCGGTGGTCGCCTTTTTTTTTTAATTGCCTCATCATGCATCGCTTGTCGAGCTCTAAACTTTCCACAAAGCTTTTCGTCAAGCCACCGCATGATTGGCTCGTCTTCGTTCCGAGGCACGAAGATCATGGCTAGCGGTGCAGAAATTTACCACCCATGCTTTCCATGACCCTCTTTTGTCGGGACGATAAAAAGCTCCATTGCGCAAGAACCTAAACCTGACAAGCTTGATGAATGAAGCCATCACTCCATCGTCGACCAGACACTAAAATATAAATATGGTCGTCATGGAGTCGTTGGCTGAACTACTTTTTCAACG
>JAFGWG010000223.1 GCA_016937255.1 Bacteroidales bacterium | reverse complement strand
GAACAGGTAATATTGGTAAACTGTAAACTTTCCTCGGCAGACTTAAATGATTTAAGGTCGGAATAGTCACCTCGGTTAGTATCATCAAACTCGCCCAATAAACTTCGGCTAGACAAAGCAGGGTCTTGTGTAGGTAAATCCTGACCGCTAATAATTCCCGAACCCCTGGGCTTGGCAATTCGTGTTTCGTTACCGCCCGATTTTACACCTGTAAGTTTACCATTTCGGTCGGCAATCCCTTTCAATGCCTCGATGGTGTTTTTGTGGATGCTGTTTTTGTACTCATTGCCCCAAAACGGATGGTTGGTGGTAGAATCCATGCTACGCTGCATACCTGTACTTGTACTTCCTGATGCAAGGTTTATACCGTCTTCCATTGGCGGTTTTCCAAACATATACATGATGCTTCGAGCTGCGGTACTCTTACCTGATTGCCGTTTACCAAACAGGAACAATAAGGGAAAGTACCCGAAATTGGCTTTGTAAATTAGGTCGCTGAAAATGGTTGCAATGTAATAGGCTATAAGTAATTCGGCATTTCCGGGATAAACCTTACTCATGGATGCTGCCCAGTTTCCAAAATTCCAATTGCTACTTTTTAAGGGTTTCACATATTTTGAGTTTTCCTTAAAAGGATTGCCACCATCGGAACTCCCAATTTTAAGAGCTTTACCGTAGGGTAAGTAAAAGAAATGTAGCAGATGCACCTGGCCCTGTTTTATGCAACTCTCTAACTTTTCAGCTCCATACCTGCCAATAAATTCTGCGGTGGTATTAAGTACATGAAAAGTATCGTTAATGCGTATCTGACTTTCGGGTGGAATATTATCAAATTCATCCATATTATTAATTTGGGTAGCATGGGTTGTGATACCGTACTCGTCAATGGGATGAAAGGTCTTTTTGTAATACAATCCGTTTGCAAATACCCAAAAACTGTTTTTCTCGTTAAAGCCTACACGTTCCAACTCTTTGGCTTCGGGTATGCCAAGTAGTTTTACGTTCTTAATATTGTCGAGCTGGCTATCGTTACCATACCAAAAGAAACCATGACGGCGGTGTACCTGTTTTTTAAACGAAGCCGGGGTACAAAAATCATCGGACGAAATAATAGCCAGGCGTTTTCTTCCGTATTGGCTCATCAAACGCAACACATATTTTAGGTCAACTCTGCCTTGGGGGTCTTTATGAAACACACAAAACAAAGCTTCAAAAGTAAAGTTGGATATTTGTTTCGGGTTCTTGCCTTCCACAGTCCAATACGCCCCATCTTCTTCATAAAACTGATTGGTCAAAAGGTTTTCTTGTTGTTCCTTTTTCAGCTTAATAATATCGCTGATATTTTCCTTTTTACTTGCCTTTTTTTCAACAGGCTGACTGTTATCCTTTAAGGCATCCTGCCAAGCTTTCTTGGGTTTTATAAGCTCCGATACAAAATCAAGATACACCTCCTGTTCGGTTCTATCGTAACAGGCTATGAAAGATGCGATACGCTTTATAGCCTCGGATTTTTTAACCGGGTCGTTGGCAAATTGTGTACTGTACGATTCTGTTTTAAAAACAATGTAATCCGATTCCTTTTCGAGGTACTGAAGAAACAGTTCTTTGGTAGTGAATATTGAATCGGGGTCTTGCTTTTCAGGCAGTAAAATTACCGATACATGAAATTGATTTTTGATAAGTATTTCAGCATTTCTATCGGTTGCACGTATGCCTGCTGCATCACCATCAAAAATCAAGGTCACTTTGGTCGTATGTTTTTTCAGGAGCTTCGCCTGTGCATGGGTAAGAGCAGTTCCGCAAGTAGCTACTGTATTTGCTATGCCAATATCGTGCATACGAAGCACATCGGAGTAACCCTCTACGATATATGCTCTGTTCTCACTTTTAATGGTAAATCGAGCTTCATTCAAAGCATATAGCTCATTACCTTTGCTATATATGCAGCTTTCAGGGGTGTTCAAATATTTAACCTTTGGATTTTCATTCAAGTCACGCCCGGCAAAAGCAATTGTCTGACCTCGTGAATTGGAAACAGGGAATATTAATCGGTTCCTGAAAAAGTCATAAATGCCTTTGTCGTTACCTTTCAGAACACCAATTTCTTCAAGTATTTCAGTTTTTAATCCTTTATCTCTGGCATGGGTCAACAGGGCATTACCATTGGGTGCATAACCAATATTGAAGTTGCCACTTTCAGGAATAGCAAGATTGCGTTCCTTAATATAAGCCTGTGCTTCTGCTTGATTGACTTGTTCAAAAAAGAACTTTTCAATGATGCTGCACGCTATTTTAAGGCTTTCTTCATGTTTGAATTTGGCTTCATCAAAGTTGGTGCTTTTCTTCCATTCAAAGTTGAGATTCAGTATTTTTGCACCAATTTCAACAGCCTCTTTAAACTCAACACCTTCATGTTCCTTTATGAACTCAATGGCATTGCCACCTTTATCACAACCAAAGCATTTAAAAATAGCTTTTGCAGGGTTAACGCTAAATGAAGCTGTTTTTTCATTGTGAAATGGACAACACGCTTTGTAATTAGCCCCTGCTTTCTTTAGTTTGATAAAACCGGAGACTACCTCATAAATTTCATCATTGATTTGCTCTATAACCCTTTTTGCATCCATTTACTACCAATCTTTACCTGTAAATAATTCACGGTTGTTGCTGTCGAGGCTCATAAAGAATTCGTGAATATTGCCTCGGAACTCATAGAATT
>JAFGWG010000222.1 GCA_016937255.1 Bacteroidales bacterium | reverse complement strand
TTGAATTCCAAAACTGAATGTTCCATTATTCGGGTTTGGATAAAGCACAATCACTTCATCGAGGTCATATTCATCTACACCAACACCCAACGTGTATATTGGAGAATTTCCGCTACAGCCATTGGCAAAAGTAACTTCTACATAATAATTGCCCCAAGCTGAAACAGTAATATTATTGTTGGTGGCACCTGGAATAGGACTACCATTATAATACCACTGATAGGAAACGCCAACTGTTGTCGTTGAAAGCACGTAACCATTGGCAATGATATCTATGTCAGGAATGGTATCCACCGCAATTACCTGATTATTAGAGCTACAGCTGTGAGATGCAGAAGGAATAATAGCCATATGATCGTTTCCGGCATCGAAAGAAAGCACCTCAAAAGCCTGATCTACAATAGTAGCTTTATCTGTATTTGCATTGGTTTCAATTCCAAGCTGTCCGCTGGTATTGAATCCCCATGCTACCAAATTACTGTCATTTCTTAATGCATAAGAGGAATACTGTCCAGCAACAACATCAATGGCATAACCAGTACTATCTACTGTAATAGGGTATAAAGATTCTGAAATACTTTGCACTCCAAGTTGTCCAAAAGCATTATCTCCCCAGCAAAGTACGTAACCACTACTATCACAGGCAATAGTATGCGCATGCCCAGCATCGAAAGAAGCAATTTTGCTAAACAATTTTACTTCTTGCGGGATAGAGCTGGCATTGTAGTTGCCAATTCCAAGCTGCCCACTTGAATTATTGCCCCAGGCGTATAGTGTTCCATCATTTGCAAGAGCAAGACTATGATTTCCACCTGCACCGACCTTAACGATATTATTCAGGTTTTTCACCTGAACCGGAGATGTTTTTTGAATCAGTGTACTATCCCCTAATTGACCACTTTGGTTACGTCCCCAGGCCCAAACTGTTCCATCGGAAGTGAGTGCAAGACAATGGTTGGCACCGGCAGCGATATCCACAACACTATCCAATCCTATAACAGCAAATGGGAAATTGCTGGTACTTAGGTTACCGTATCCAAGTTGACCATAAGTATTTTCACCCCACGACATTAATGTACTGTCTTCGAGCAATGCAACAGAGAATCTTTCTCCAGCAGAGATCTGAACCGCATTATTGATACTACCAGACTGAATTGGAGTGTTATAATTTGTGAAGTTTCCACTTCCTAAAGCGCCAAATTCATTATGTCCCCAAGCATGGATTTCACCAGTTTCAGATAATGCCAATGTGAATTCTGCACCGCAAGCTACTTGAACCATGGTTGAACTTAAATCTGCCGCTGTAAGATACAATGAATTGGCTGTTGAACCGTCTCCAAACTGACCGTAACCATTATTTCCACAAGAAAGCACATTTTGATTGCCTCCATAGGCTGAAGAAACATAATAATTTCCACTTTCATATACCCATAAATCCGGCAAAGTAGCTCCAGCTATCATTCCTGCATCATCAAACCACTGGTTTCCAATAGAATTACTACTGCTTAACTCTGCAGAGTCACCTTCGCAGAATGTTGCCGAAGGACTCACCGAAATGGTTGGAATATCGAAAATGTGAATATAGTAATCGGCGAGAGCAAGCTGGGTACATCCGTTTGAAGTGCTTGAACCTGCAACAGAAACAATTTGACCGTTGGTTAATGAACTATTCTGATAGATATTCGTAGCTGAAGGACTTCCCTGAGAAATTCCATCTACATAGAACTCATATAAATCGGCGCCATTAGCACTAAATGTAATTTGTGAGCCATTACAAAATGCTGTAGAAGGACTCAAATCGAGGGAAATATCAACATAATTTACATCGAGAGTATATACAGAATCTGCCCAAAGGCCGCAAACCCCATTTATTCCCCAAAGAGTAACACTTTGGTTATCCTGCAGATTTGTGATTGACCAGACTGAATCATTGCTTACAGGAATTCCATCCAGATAGAAGGAGTAGTTTTGAGCTCCATTTCCAAGGAAATTTACAGTATCGCCAAAACAAATACTTCCTGTAGGCTGATTATTGGTAAATAAGAGAACCGGATAATCATTCACAATAACGGAATATGCAGTATCTGCAAAACCTAGACAACCATTCATATATCCTTCTACTGAAACCGTTTCGCCATTTTGCAAAGTATCGGTACTGAATAAGTTATTTCCCGATAATGGACCAGCAGGTACGCCATCTATATAAAACTGATATGTACTTGCTCCACCGGCGAGCAATTTAATAGTATCTCCCGAACATGTTGACAATGGTGTGGACGGGCTAAAACTAATATTAGGAATACCGTTTACTGTATAGGTATAAACATTTAAAGATGTTGCTGTACAATAACCCGTTGTTCCTTCAACAACAACCTGATTTCCATTTGCAAGTTGATCGAAAACCAAAGTATTTGATGCACCATAACCTTGTGAATTACCCGCAACATAGAATTCGTAATAGTCTGCACCACCAGCAGTGAATATAACCGTATCACCATCGCAAATAGTTAAATCCGGATCATCCTGCATCATAGAAACCGTAGGATACGGAGCAACTTGAACGGTAAAACTGTCAACAGCAATAGAATGACATCCAAAACCAGTATTGGCCTGAACTGTAATTTCTTGACCATCGGTTAATGTACTCGTATTGTATATTGCTACTGTTGAATATGCTCCATCCTGAACACCATCCACAAAGAATGCATACTGATCAGAACCACTGGCTGTAAATATAATATTGTCGCCATTACAAATAGCAGTATCCGGATCTGAACAACTTACACTAACTGTTGGATTTGGGTGAACCATAACTGTAAGCGCAGTTGGAGTACAAGCTCCTGCAGTGCCCTGCACTGTTATAACTTGCCCGTCGGCAAGGCCAAATGCTTGATAAACGGAATCATTCTGAACCGGTGTTACCGCACTTCCATCAATCAAATATTGATAAATGCTATCACCATGCGATTCAAGAGTAATGGTATCGCTTGAACAGATTTCATCAGCAGAATATGTCCATGTAATTGTTGGACGTACGTCAATATGAAAAACGGTATCGGCAAATGCATAACAATCGCCAAGTTTACCTTCAACAGAAACATCTTGGCTACTTGTAAATGTCTGATTCAGAGAATTACCAAAACCAAATCCTCCTTGTGGAGCACCATCTAAATAGAAGAGATATTCATCTGCACCACCTGCCTGAAATGCAATATCCTCACCAGAGCAGACAATATTGTCGAAATCATCACTAATAAAACTCAGAATTGGTCTGGGATTTACAGTAAATTCAAGATAACCACTACTGAAATCACGGCAACCGGCCGATGAAATTCCTTCTACTGTAATGATATCATTATTGGTCAAACCAACAATATTAAGTGTATCAACAGTAGATTCTACGCCTATGGGGACACTGTTTAAATAGAATAGATATTCGTTAGCCCCTGAAGCATAAACTGTTACGGTGTCGCCATTACAAATTGTAGTATCTGCATCTGATGATGTTAATAATACTACCGGTAGTGGATCCACTATAAAAGTAAGTGTATCGGTACTCATGTTTTCGCAACCAGTTACATCATTAATACCATACAAAGTAAACTCGTCACCATCGATTAATGTATTTAGAGTCCACTCATCTGTAGTATCAATGGGTGCATATTCCACTCCATTCAGAAAGAGTTTATAGCGATCGGCCATTGCAGCGGTTAATGTTACGCTATCACCATCACAAATCATCATATCAAAATCACTGCTTGAAAGTGTTGGTGTTGGTAGTGCAAATACTTCAACCGTAAATTGATTACTGGTATCGATACACCCTTCGTAAGTCTGCACCACATATACAATATCGCCATTGCTAAGACTGTCTGTTGGATATTGATATTCTGTTGTTCCCAAAGGAATCAAAGCACCATTGACATAATATGCAAAAGAAGTATCCGGGTTACTTGTAGATGAACTAAAAGTAATCTGATCGCCAAAACAAATGGCAGTATCAGCCTCGCTACAACTTAGATTAACAAAAGGCTTGTGAATCTGAATAGTATCTATAAAAGTATCTGAACAACCATTAATATATGTAGAAGTAAGCGTTACCACATATTGACGATTATTACTATAGAAATGTGTTGGGTCTGTTAGCACAGATGTTGAATCGTCACCAAATTCCCAGTCGAAATTCATATCTAAGAAATTGCCACTATATGCTTCAGATGTATTGGTGAAATGAATTGAATCACCATAACAAGTAAGTGCAGGAAGTGAGAAGTTTGCAGTTGTTGCAGGAGTTGGATCAAAATACCAACCGGTATTGTTTCCCTCACTACGACTAAATACAGGTGAAGCACCATTGGTAGCGATAAGATCTTCAACTACCACGCATTGTGGACGTATAGAATCGGCAGAAAGCTTTGTAAGGGTCGCTTGTACACCAGAGTTGGAAGAATGCAAATAAATTGAATCCTGACAAGTACCAATAGCATAAAACAAACTGTCAAAAGTTTGTATGCTTCCATCTTCAAAAGACATATACATACCCGGTTCCGTTGCTAAAATATTGAAATGGTTAGACCCAGTAATTTCTGAAGTATAAAATAAATCGGCTGAATCTGTATATAGTACAGCTAAATGTACATTAAAATAATCTTGACCTCCTCCATAGAAAGCACTCTTAAAAGACTGATTACCTGGCATGATCAATAAAGAAGAATCTGCAGATAAGGACAAAATGCTATTATCTTGAAAATCAACACGATATTTTACTTCCAAATAGGTTTTATTCAAATTAAGAATTTTATCTGAATTTTGCAATGACTTAAGAATACCACAATAGATAGAATTCTCTCCAGCATCGAATGCCCCACTAATAAAACCTAAGGTTGCAATACTATCCATGACCAAACTATCCATTAAAAACAATGTATCAGCAATAGAGGCAGCAGCTACGAATGTATTAATATCATATTTCTTGCTGAGCGGCATGAAATTCGCCTGTTGGGAAAAGGGTGATAATATTAACGATGGTGAATTTTCATCATAAGCAGAAAATTCAGCGGAATAAACTAAGCTAAGTGAATCATTAAGAATAACATCATCATATATTTGAAGATTTGATTTAAATACTAACGATGGCCCTGAAGTCATTGCACCAGACCAATCCATAACACGGCAAAAAGAGTTTTTATCTACCATAACGCTATCAGAAAGCGCAAGATTGAGATGAGCCTGATCGAAAATAACGGTATCCATGGGTCCGGGAAGACAAGATGCCGGAAGCAGATTTTGCTCCCAGTTCCCTACATTGCTCCAATTTTGATTAACTAAGCCTGACCAATAATAGGTTTTCCCAGTTGGGCTGGCACTGAAAGTCCAACCATTTGTATTTCCTAAACTTGTAGAACCAGCAGCTTCACAATATTTCAAACCTGTGGTATCTGTTACTAGATTTTGAATAATAAAATCAGAGACATAAAGGGTATCATAACCACCTTTAATAAAAGTGGCTGTATCAGTTCCATTTTTGTATGCACCAAAGTATATTGGATTGCTACATGTTGCAGCAGCTGTAATACTATCGCTTGTCCATGTAGAATTTGGTTCAAATTCGATGCTGATTCCTGGCATCAAAGCTAATAAAGCGCTGCTTCCTCCTCCTGCAATTCTACTACTCTCATTTACTACCTTTATGGTGTCAAAACTACGACCTGCAGCATTCATAAGCGAATAAGAACTACTGCTATTTGCAAGTATTACCGTTGCTGAATCGTGATTGATTGTCAAATTTGAGCCAGCAGAATTCCAAACGGTATCTTCTCCAAATAAAGTAATAACTGAGTTCTTATAATTCAAATCTCTAGTTTCTAAACCTGACGTATTGATTGCACTGGCAAAAACACCCAAACGATTTAAATTAAATCCACCTTTAATATGGTGAATGGTTCCGTTGGTGTATAATGTATCTGAAAGAACTCTGTTTGAAGTTCCATTAATATAAATATCGGAGTAAATATCTGCATGACGACTGGTGATAGAATATGTCGCAGCATCGTTGTTTATGAGATGAAGTCCATTATCGAGATTCACCATAGTACTATCATGCAGAAGCAATGTATCGGTAACAATAACACTCCCCATACCACTCAAGGTTCCAATCTGATCAATATTTGGCCAAGACATATTTGCACAATATCCAATATCAACAATATTCACTGTATCATCGCTTGAGAAAGATGCGGCATCGAAAACCACAGAATTTCCACGAACCGGAATACACCCATAAGATACATCACCAGAATTTTCAGACCAATGGGTAAAATCATCCCAATCTCCACTACCACCTACCCAATAAAGAGTTCTTGTATCAGTAGGTTCATTGATGGTCCAACCTGTTAAGTATTCTTGATCAAAAGAATTATTTGCGGTAAATGTAGCTCCCTGAGCTTCATTATCAGTTATTTTGACATAATCTAAGGTAATGTTTGCGCCAGTTGAAGTAAATACCGGAGTATTTGATGGGCAATCAATAGCTGGGTTATCAACCACTGCTTCCATACAGAATGATCTGATGAAAATATAATGTCCACAATCTCCCGCAGCATCTATGGTATAAACTGTAATTTCTATTCCATGAGCCAAATAAACTTCAGAAGCCGCAGCAATTTTCAATGTATCAGTACTAAAAGATGAGTATACTTTCGACACAGTCACTGGTAATTCAACAGAATTAAAGTGATATAAAGAATCACGTCCAACATATATTTGAACAGTATCAGAGCCTGAATAAGAAAAGAGCAAGTCAGAATTGACAGAGTTTAATTGAGTTTGAGCATCAACAATACTCAATGCTATTCCAGATCCGGTAATATTTATTAATGAAGTACCCAGATCAATTGATTTATTTAGAGAAGAAGTTATTTTTAATGCATTAACAGTAATATCATTGTCATTAGACTTAAAAGTACAACCCGATTCAAATATAACATCACCATTGGTTTGCAAATTGCTAAGCAAATACATTTTTTTACTACCCTTAAAATGAAAATCGGTATTAAAAGCATTATTATACGCATTAAAATAATTACTGTCCAATGTTGAGAAATTTAAGTACACAGGACCACTTTGAGCAAAAAGCATTCCCATTCCTATCGCCATAGAGCCATTAACAGTTAATGTATCAGATCCAAACCATTGAGGCGATACAATTGGAGCTGTATTCTGCCATGTAGTGTCAACATTAAAATGTCGGCAACTTACATTATAATTATTGGTGCTGAATTTACCATCGGTATGAAGCAAATATTTTTGGGGTAATCGCAAAGCAGAAGAAAGGAACATGGTATCGGCTGCCAGTTCTATATTGCATTGCAAAGATTTTCCCTTAAAATCAATTTCAGTAATTGTAGGTAAAGACCCCATGAAATGAATTTTACCCTTAAAATTAAAAGTGACATCGTCTGACAACAATAAACTCCCATACATATATAAGGTATCATTTGAAGAAGACAGAAACTCAACAGTAGAATCTGGAATAATTCCTGTCCAATCCATCATCTTGCAATAGATCTTATTGGTATCAACATTTATCAACTCACCACTAACACTGAAAGAATTGGCATCAAAATATACTGTATCGTTCATTCCCGGCAACACAGCATAGTGTGTAGAGCCACCTGAACTTGTAGCCCAATGACTGGTATCTGACCAATCGCCACCATCGTTTACCCAATAGTATTTATCGGCATAGCTGCCTTGAACAATAAATAAAGATAATAAGAGTAGAAATGTTAACCTCATAACTGCTAATTAAAAATTGGCTACTAAGGTAAAACAAAAAACCAAAAGAAAAAAAATTAAAACATAGTGAATATTTATATCGCTAATCAATAATTTTTTTCGTAATTTGCACCCAAATACACTTATATGAAAAGATTTTTATTCTTGTTAATTTTTTCTCAAATTGTTTTCTGCACAGCTCTATATGGGCAAGACAATGGTAAACCTGATCTGGATGCATATATTTTGAAGGATCTTGACTCGACGTATACTGAGTTTATTAATTCTGGTGCATCCATAAGACTTCCTATGCATTTTGAACCCTTTACACAGAATGAACACAATGGGTTTATTCATGTTGGAACGGCAAGCTCAATTATGGCGCAGATGATCGATAGTACTTCTTTCATTTCTGTAACTGCCAATATGACTAAAGAAGTTTTTCTAAAGCAAGGTGCAGAATTAATAACTGAAATAGATCTAAAAACCGAGGAAGGTCGGCCCGCTAAGGCCTATATTCTTCGATTTGTCGTAAATGATGTCCCAATTAACCGTATTATGTTTTTTACGGGCGACTACGAATCTACCTTATTATTAACTGCAAATTATCCTGAATTATTTGCGGGTTTACTAAAAAATGTCTTTCTGGCTAGTTTCCTAACTGTACAATTTAAATAATTAATGCCATGAAAATATTATTAACTATTCTTATTAGTATTGTTGTGGTTTCATCATCCATGGCACAATCAGATACCACGGTAACACATCATGCGCCCTTCTTTTCTCATGGACAAAGCCTTTGGCAAGCCGATACAGGAAGTGTATTCGCAATAGATTACCCATTTTTTGATATTAGTTGGGATGAAAGCACTTCTTTCGGAAGTATCACTACCGTTGCCGGATTTGATTTTGGAGCAGAATTCGAAGCATCTACATGGGGTGCAATGGGAAGTGGTTTGCGTATTAGATTCGGATCAGAAAAGGTTGATCTGGATTACACTGTAGATATTGATCTTGAAATGCCTGCTACAGGTCAATTTGAAAAAGGTGAAGAAATTACAATTATAACCGATTTTACTCCAGATCCGGCTAATTGCCAAATGGTGGTCGATACTTATAATATAGTGTTTCAGATTTGGGCAGCAATGGGGTTTGGATTTGAAATTGGCGGAGAATTTTGCTTTTTTGGCTGTACAGATGCGACTATAATCGACATCGATATGCCTGTAGATACTTTCGATATTGTTTATCTAAGCAATACAACAGGTTTATCATTGCTCAATGGCATGTATGAATGGCCTGTAGGTGATTATTTCCCATTTACATGGTCAGATGCGGATGAGATTATAACTCTTATGATAACTCTGCCAAACAATTCAAATGCAACAAGTTACTTAGTTGGCGACAATCTTGTCTCCCGAACACCTCCTTTTGAGTATGCTGAAGTATTTTTCAATATTGCTAAATTTATTGGTGCTCTTGGAATTCCTTATGTAAGTGCATTCTTTGCAAATCTTGAGAATGAATGGGAGTTTGGGCCTATTACATTAGGTTATTCACTCATGCATACTGGTTTTGAAATTGGTTTATATCATAATCAAAAACTAACATTTAAACCGGATATAAAAACCACAATGGATTTTCCCGGCATTATAGATTATAAGGTACTATCTCCGTCGAATGCCGTTCTTGCACAAGGATCCGATTCAACAGTAACTTTTAGTGTGGGTAATAAACTTCGTTTCGATTATCCTTGCAACTATGAGTTCATGGATATTGACCCATTTTACTATATGAGAAATACCTTTAATAATCATACTTACGATTCCATTGCTTTCGATTTTGTATTTGAAATGCTAGAGTTCAATATTTCAATGGATGATGTAGAGGTAATTCCAAGAATATGTATCCCAACGTATTACCCTTGTGGCCCATGGTATTGCGTGGTATGCGATTGGTGTCGAGGCAGTGATTTTTGTACACCCGCTGTAGTATTTCATGGTTTTGATTACTCTTATGGTCCTTTGGTTCAGCTACAACCTAATATTGCAAATATTAAATACAATTGGGTAAATAAAACCTGGGAAATGAAGAATTTTAATAATATTAACCCTCCATCTTTTCGTATTAGACCTGCAAAATATTTTGTAACGACAGTTCCAACGGCAAGTCCGTGTTATGGTGCCAATGGTGGATCTATTACTGCTACTGTATCTCATGGTACTCCTCCTTATCGATATGAATGGTCTAATGGGGTTGTACACAATACAAGCTCCCATACAGATGTAATTAATGGTCTTTCCGCAGGCACGCATTATGTTATTGTAACCGATGCCAATGGCTGTGTTACTTTTAGTGAAGCTATTATTACAGAACCTGCTGCTGCATTAGCTATTAATGCATCTACTACAGATGTTGACTGCAATGGAAATTCCACTGGAGCAATATCGGTAAGTACTGAAGGTGGCACAACACCTTATTCTTGGTCATGGAGTAATGGTGCATCAAGCGAAAGTCTTAGCAATATTCCGCAAGGATCTTATACATTAACTGTTACAGATCATAATCTTTGTACATATATAGAAAGCTTTACCATAAATGAGCCTTTCGATCTTGTATCTGTTGCAAGTCAGGGAGATGTTGACTGCTTTGGTGAAAATACTGGTTTTGCTGAGGTTTCTGTTAGCGGTGGCACACTTCCCTACTCCTATTTATGGTCAAATGGAGGAACTAATGCTATCATAGATTCATTAAGTTCAGGAGCATATACAGTTACCGTTGAAGATGCCCATGGTTGTCAGGATATTCTTAATTATAATATTTTACAACCTTTGGCGCCACTTGCATTAACGGCTACAAGTATTGATGCTTATTGTAATGGTGAAGCATCCGGCTCTATTCAAATTGGTGCCAGTGGTGGAACATCGCCTTACGAATTTACATGGCTTTATAACTCACAAAGCATTAATGAACATTCATCTCAACTCGATTCAATTCAAGCCGGAACATATATTGTTTTGGTTAGCGATGATCATGGATGTACACACGATACTACGATACTAATTGATGAGCCAGCCTCATTAATTTGGTCGGCTTCTACCATTGATAATCTTTGTTATGGACAAAGTCTCGGTTCCATTTCTTTAACTGTAAATGGCGGAACTGGACCTTATATTTTCAATTGGTCTAATGGTGCTGTAACACAAGATATCAATACCCTTCCTGCTGGAAATTATACTGTTACCATTACTGATAATAATGGTTGTCAGCAAATTGGAAGCGTTGATATTTATGAACCCGGTGCTCCTCTCACTGCATCTATAGAGCCCGATCATATTAAATGTTTCGGAGATAGCACAGGTATGGCATGGATGAATACTAATGGCGGAACACCAACCTATACTTATCTTTGGTCAAACGGTGCCACTACTGAAAACCTCAGTTATGTGGTAGCCGGAACTTATACTGTTACCATTACAGATAATAATGGATGTGAAGCATATAGCGGTACTGTAATTAATCAGCCTGCAGATTCACTTTCTCTAATATTAACAGTAACGGATCCATCCTGCTATGGCTACAGTGATGCAATACTCAATGTTCAGGCCAATGGCGGAACCACTCCTTATTATATAAGGTGGGATGATACAGATTATCTGATGCAAAACAATGGGCATGAGGTAGATCAGCTTGAATCAGGCAATTACCAATTGATAGTAACAGATGCAAATTCCTGCGAAAACATTAGGAATATCTTTATTGATCAACCAGATAGTATTTCTGTTGTTGGTGATATCACTATCACTTCTTGCTATGGTGGAAATGATGGTAGCATAGAACTGTTTGTAGGTGGTGGTACATCACCTTATATATACAACTGGTCCTCAGGTGATAATACAGAAGATGTGAATGGATTAAATTCCGGAGATTATTTTGTAAGTGTTACAGATGACCATGGTTGTGAAACTGTTGAACACTACTATGTAGGTAGTATGCCTCAAATTGAAATTAATTCCAATGTAATACCAGTTTCATGTTCTGATAATAGTGATGGAAGCATTTATGTCATCATTACCGGAGGTGCAGGCAATTATAATTACAATTGGTCTAATGGTAGCGACAGTAGTTTTGTTGGAGATCTCGAACCGGGTACATACATACTTACGGTGACTGACAACAATGGCTGTCAACTTACCAATGATTATATCCTTCCTGAAAGTTTGAATGACTGTATTTTTATTCCTTCAAGCTTTACTCCTAACGGTGACGGAACCAACGATACTTGGGTGATCAATAATATTGATCTGTATCCTGGGAATATGGTGAAAATATTTAACCGTTGGGGTACACTTCTTTATGAAGGAAATCCATATACAGATCCATGGGATGGATCTTATAAAGGTAGCCAAGTTCCATCTGAAACGTATTATTACGTTGTTGATTTGAACAATGGACAGGAAGCATTTACAGGCACAGTAACAATAATTCGTTAAAGTTAAGAGATGAAAATACTACGATTTCTACTTGTTTTGAGTTTTATTTCTGCAGGATTTGTGTTTGCAGATAATGGGGATCCAGATGAACCCGGCAAAACTCCCCCTCCTTGTCATACAGCAACGCTGAGCGGAACTCATGTAAGTTGCTATGGAGGCTCAAATGGCTCGGTGAGTCTAGTTATTGCCAATGCACCTGGACCCTTTCAAATTAATTGGTCAACGGGAGCCACAAATGTGTACTCATTAACCAATCTCCCTGCTGGGTATTACGATGTTCAGGTTATTGATCTTGTTACAGGTTGTGTTGCATTCGATATATTTAATGTAACAGAGCCAGACGAGTTAACAACAGATCACAGCCATGTCGATATTCTCTGCAATAGCCAAAATACAGGTTCTATTGATCTGAGTATTGATGGCGGAACTCCGGGGTATCTTTATTCATGGGCTGATGGACCAACCACTCAGGATCGCAGCAATATTGGTGCAGGCACATACTATGTTACCGTTACTGATAATCATAGCTGTACGGCAACCGATAGTGTAGTGCTCCATGAACCGGCAGAAGCGCTAAGTAGAACTGCTGATTTTCTCAATCCATCTTGTTTTGGTTATTCAGATGGTTGGGCAGACATTACGGTTTGGGGTGGCACAACACCTTATTACTACAGTTGGAGTAACGGAGCGTTTTCTCAGGATATTGATGATTTACCTTCAGGTGCTTATACCGTAACCATAACCGACGATAATGGATGTAAATCTACGATTTCTGTTACCTTAAGTGATCCCCCACAACTTACATTAAACGTTGTAAGTACCGATAATAATTGTTTCGGAGAAATTCTTGGCATGGTTGACGTGACCGTTGGTGGTGGAACTACTCCGTACCATTACTCATGGGCAAATTCGGATTATATTCTATCTTGGACAGAAGAAGATCAGGATTCGCTAGAAAATAATACTTACTATGTTACTGTAACAGATGATCATGGATGTAGTCTTAATGCTTCGGCTAGCGTTACTTCTCCTCCTGAGCTAACTGTTTCATTTACCTCTAACGATGTTACAACAAATGGAGGTAGCAATGGTTCTATCAATACCAATGTAACTGGAGGTGTTACTCCATATTTATTTAGCTGGAGTAACGGAGCAACAACTCAGAATCTGAGTAATATTCCAGCTGGTTGGTATATTTTGACCATTACCGATGATCATTCCTGTACAATTGTTGATAGTGTTTATATTAGTGAACCCAGTGATCCACTATTGGTATCTTTATCTACAACAAGAGTCACCTGTTTTGGTGGATCAGATGGAACATTAACTGCAGAAGCCTCTGGTGGAACTGGACCTTACTCCTATTTATGGTCAAATGGAAATACTGAAACCGATATTGACAGCTTGCCTGCAGGTTTCTATTCTATTACGGTAACAGACTATTATGCCAATACAGTTTCTGATACCATTGAAATATTACAGCCAGATGCATTTGTGTTTACCGATACAACTATTGATATTTCTTGCTTTGGACTTAGTAATGGTGAAATTGATGTTACTATTACCGGAGGTACTGCTCCGTATGAATTCGAGTGGTTGAACTCATCGTATGTACTTGCAGCACTAACAGAAGATATCAGTAATATGCCTGCAGATATATACACTCTTCTAATAACAGATACTTTAGGGTGTACTGCAACACATAGTTTTGAAATTACACAGCCTGATGAACTTGAATTGGAGTTACAAGTTACAGATGCTTATTGTTACAATTCATCTACAGGTGCTATTTCAAGTACTGTGAATGGTGGCACACTAAATTATTCATATTTATGGTCAACCACCGACGCAGTTGCTGATATTTCCAATATCGCTGCCGGTACTTACTATCTTACTGTAACCGACAATCACAATTGCTTTGTTATTGACAGCGCTGTAGTTTCTCAGCCCGATAGTATTGAAATTGAATATAGTACAATCCCGGTTTCGTGTAAAGACCAAAGTGATGGAATAATTACAGTTTATCCTAATGGTGGAAACGGAAATTATATGTATAGCTGGGATAATGGTGAAACTACTCCCAATATTGATGATTTATTGGGAGGAGATTATACCATTACTGTTACCGACATGATGGGCTGCTTAGGAGTCGAAACCATTACCGTTGAGGTTCTTGATATAGATTGTATTAGCATTCCAAGTTCTTTTACTCCGAATGGAGACGGCGTAAACGATGCTTGGGTAATTGATAATTCTCAAATATATGATGGTTTTGAGGTTAATATTTTCAATCGTTGGGGACAGTCAGTATTTTCAAGTATTGGTCCTTACGAAAGCTGGGATGGAACCTATAACGGTCAAGATATGCCTGCAACCACATATTATTATTTCATCCGCATATCGGCCGATAGTCCGATGATGCAAGGAACAGTGACCATTGTCAGATAGAAAAATTACAAAAATGAAAAAGATATTTTTAGCCCTTTTGTTAGTAAGCGCCTTTGGCTTTGCCAAATCACAGCAGATTTCGCTGCATAGCCAATATATGATGAACCGCTTCACACTATTCCCTGCTATTGCTGGTTCGCAAAGTTTTATTCCAGTAAATTTGAATATCCGGAAACAATGGGAAGGAATAGATGGTGCTCCTGTAACTCAAACCCTTTCAGCCCATGGCTATATTGGGAATAATGTTGGTATTGGTGGATCATTTTTTAATGATGTTACTGGCCCAACTAGGAGAACAGGAATGAACGTCTCCTTCGCTTATCATCTAAAATTGAATGAAGATTTTAGCAATAAACTAAGCTTTGGTTTATCAGGTGTGTTTTTTCAACACTTTGTTGATGAATCTCAACTTACCACTGCAGAGCCAGATGATCAGGCTATAATTCGTGGGTTTAACAACGAGTTTTGCCCCGATGCTATCTTTAGCGTAGTTCTGTCCTCTTCAGAAAAGTATTATGTTGGTGCTTCTGTTCATAATCTTTTAGAAATACGCTCAGATTTGCTGAATTCAGATACTGAAATTGACAACCCAATCGAAAGAACATACTACGCTAACGCTGGTTATATCATTAATTTGAGCGAAGATTTCAAAGTGGAACCTTCTGTTCTATTTCAAATGCAGGAAAGTACCCCATTCCAAATGGATTTTAATGCACGTTTTGGATACAAAGATAAATTTTGGCTAGGTGGCTCTTATCGCATGAATGATGCTATTGTTGCAATGTTTGCGCTGAACTTTCGCGAGTTCTGCTTCGGATATAGCTATGATATTACTCAAAGCGATATCAAAAATTACTCTACTGGAACTCATGAAATCAATTTGACATACCGAATTTTTCCGAAAAATGGATTCCAACAAAACAGTACCAATATTCCACTATTCAACTAATCTCTTATGAAGTATTTTCTTCGGAGCATAGTTTCTACCCTGCTCTTTCTGTTGCTTTTCTCATCTGCCAACGCTCAGTCGGTTAAAGCCAATGAGTATATTAAGAATGGTCAATTTGCTGAAGCTATTGCCATTTTGGAAAAAGTCTGTGATAAAAGTAACCCTATATACGATGATTTAACCAATCTCGGATATTGCTATATCATGGTGCATGAATATCAGAAAGCTGAATCAACGTATGTCAGAATATTAGACCATAGTAAAGCTGAAGAAGTTCAACATTTCTATTATGGTGAAGTACTCAGAATTAATGGCAAATATGAAGAAGCTAAGGAACAATATCGTATGTATGCAAAGGCATTCCCTGCCGATTATAAAACTGAGCAACGTTTAAGATCATGCGACAGTATTCCCGTTTGGGAAAATAATAAAAGCAATGCTATAATTAATGATTTTCCTGAAGTTAATAGCAGCTCAGAAGAATTATGGCCTTGGCCTGCTGGCAATGCTTATTATTTTACAAGCACAAATAAACAATTGCTTGAAAAATGTGACGGTACAACGACTTTTTTAGATCCTCAATTGTCTTTTGTGTATAAGAATAATGGTGGCAATATCACTTATATTCCTATGAAATCTAAAGATTCTATAAGCACAACTGCTTACGTTCCTCGTTACGGTATAGAAGTTCGCATTGTAAAGAAAATCAAGGTGACTCCGGCTGGCGAAGAAATGGATGCATCGAGAATTGAAATTAAAATGAACTCAGATTGGGAAATTTTTCGTCCCAAAGGCGTTGATCCTTTTTCTACAATTTCTCATCCATGCCTTGCCAATAACGGAACAAGAATGTATTTTGTAAGTGATATGCCAGGTGGAAAAGGCGGAACCGATCTTTATTATTCAGATTACAAAAGTGGTAGTTGGACAGAAGCGGTTTCTTTAGGCGATAATATCAATACTTCAGGAAACGAAATGTTTCCTTATGTATCTGATAATGATGATTTTCTGTATTTTGCCTCTGATGGACACCCCGGATATGGGAATCTTGATATTTTCTGCAGCATGTATAAAGGTGGGCAATGGCTAAAACCGGCCAATATGAAAAAGCCTTTTAACTCAATTGGCAATGATTTTAATTTGGTATTTAGCGATTTTTACAAAGGATATTTGGTTTCAAATCGCTGGCCAGAATCAAAAGGCACTTACGATATTTTTAGTTTCAGAATTCCTCAAGACACCATCATTCCTCCGGATACCACCAAACCTTTTGTATATAAAGCTGATAATCATCCTCTTTATGTGTTTTACGAAACAGAATCAAGCAAAATTAGTGAATCGCATATAATGATGCTCGATAGTATTGCTGATTTGCTTAAGAAATACAATTATTTAAGCATTAGTATTACTGCAAATGCCGATATTCGCGGACCCGAGACATTGAATGATGAACTTATTGAATGTCGTGAAACTTCTGTTTCGCAATACATGCAAAACAAAGGCGTTTCTGCCAGCCAAATACAGCTTGGTGGCGGAAGTATTTCTGAAACCAGAGAACTTGAAGGACTGGAATATCATGTTCAAATTGGTTATGTACAAACTGCCGATGCCAATGAATGGTATGCAAAAACGCTTGGAAATGCATACACAGTGCAAAATACTGCCAAAAAGAATGGTTATGCATATTATGTAGGCAACGGAAGTTTAGAAGAAATGAAAAAACTTCAAGGTGAAATTAATGCAAAATATAGTATGGGCGCATTTCTTATTGTTACCTATCGCGGAGTTTTATTGGAAGACACTTGGTATGCACCAAACAGAAGGGCTGAGTTTAGACTGAGTAATTAATTGAGTAGCCGTGAAGACCTCTCAACCGTATATCACAGAAAAATATGGCTACCTCCTCACCAATACAATCTTCATAAACCAAGATCACAGCTTATATGATAGTATGTATAGGTTTGGCTTCCAGGGGCAGGAAATGGATAATGAGATTAAAGGTACTGGCAACAGCATCAACTATGCTTATCGTGTACATGATCCTAGACTTGGTCGTTTTTTGAGTATTGATCCGCTTTCCAACAAATTCCCTTGGAATAGCCCGTATGCTTTTAGTGAGAATAGGGTGATTGATGGGATAGAATTAGAAGGTCTGGAATGGAAAGCAACCAAGGATAAGGAAGGTAATTATTCTGATTTTGAATGGGATCCAGATAATGCATATGACGATGATGGTAATTTAAATGATGGGTATTTTAAAACAGCTGTAAAATTTACTGGATATAATAATGAAAAGATTGGTGAAAAACTAACATGAAATCGTTGAAGGCGAACACATAACGTACTTAGAAATGAGAAACCGAAACTTAAAAGCCACAACTTTGATTAGCAAATCAGCTGATTCGAAAATATTAGCAGAATGTTCAGTTACCGATAATCTGCTCATTTGCTAATCAGCTAATCAAAACTCAAGTTCAAAGTTTACAACCTTTCCCGCAACCGCTTATACCCTTCCCTACTCACTTTAAGCTTTTCGCCGCTTTTGAGAACCAGAAGATGAGTGTCTTTTTCATACAATTCTACTTTGTCCATATAGTTTATATTCACAATATGGCTGCGATGTATTCTAATAAAACCTTTTGCATCTAAGACTGTTTCGTAATACTTCATGGTTCTATCTTTCAGAAAATCACCTTTTTCACTATAAATTTTTACGTAATCGTCTTGTGCTTCAATATATCTGATTTCTGTAATGGGAACCACATGTATTTTTGAGCCTTGGCGAATAATAATGCGTTCAATTTCCTGGTTATCTTCATTTTTAAGCGATACAAGTTTCTCTACTCCATCTTTTTTACCAGATGTGTTTTGTAAAGCCTTATTTAAAGCCTCGTCGAAGCGTTCTTTTGAAAAAGGTTTAAGCAGATAATCAATAGCCGATTTTTCAAAGGCTTTCACAGCATATTCGTCATAAGCAGTGCAAAAAACCACCATTGGTTTGTTTTCGCCCAAAACATCGAGCAATTCAAAACCACTAATTTTTGGCATCTGAATATCAAGAAACATCAAATCAACTTCATTTTCTTGCAATTCTTTCAATGCTTCAAAACCATTTTCACAAGTGGCAATTACCTCTATATTATCATTCTTTTCAAGATAATTCAAAACAATATCCCTTGCGGGTTTCTCATCGTCAACAATAATGGCTTTTAGTTTTTTCATAATTGCGGAAATTTTAAGTGTACAAGATAATTTTCGCCGTTATCTCTGAATTTACACAAACTTTCGTCGTTGTAAATAAGCTTCATTCGCTCTTTTGTATTGGTAATACCGGTATTCGTACCCGAAGTATTTCTCCCTTCTGCATCGTATGAATTCTCTACAAAAACCTCTAGTAATTTCGACGAACATTGAGTTTTAAGTTTCACTGTGCAAATCTGTTCTGTACTATACACGCCATGTTTAATTGCATTTTCAATTAAAGGTTGCAGAATAAGAAACGGCAGTTTTGCATCCATACATTCATCAGGAGTTATGCTTTCAAAATGTAAACGTTCGCCAAAACGAATTTTTTCAATATCGGTATATAGCTTAAGATGCTGTAATTCAGACTGTAAAGTAGTCATTGCATCCATATCTTTTTTCAATGAATATCTGAGTAACTCACTCAATTTGATAATCATATTTCGTGCTTTTTCAGCATCGCTCATGGTTAATGAACTAATCGAATTCAGACTATTAAAAAGAAAATGCGGATTAATTTGCCAGCGCAAAGCCTGTAACTCACTCTCTTTCAACATTGATTGCAATCGAAGACTTTGTTCGGTCTTTTCACGAAGACTTTGCATATTGTGATACAATCTTAGCATAATAAGCACCAATAAAAGTAAAATCGATGCAATAATAAGCCTTGGAATTCTTGAATCTGCAAATAATACTGAGTATTCTCCTTTCCCATCTGCAATAGTACTTAAAATAGGATCACTGGTGATATAAAACAATGATATAGCCACAAAATAACCAAATATTAAACGTAGAAAATGTGAAATACCAGAGGTTTTTCTACCTTCAAACTGAATCATTAAAAACAGTCCTAATCCGCTGAGAAACAAGAACGTATTGGTTATAAGGCTATCGCCAATGGCAAGATTAAGAGGAATATTATAGGCGAATACAAACAAAATTGTATGGCTGCTACAAAGAAGCAACCATACAAGTAAAGATCCTATAATTAATGAGCGGCGACTCATGTTTAATCGAGTGAGCTTTTAATTTCACCACCACCAAATACGGCAGTTCCTTTAATGACTAAAGTTCTACTTTCATCAATAGCGCCAGAAGAAATCCTTTTATCAGCAACACCGCCAAAAATATTGGTAATATCTACTTTTATTTGCCATGTGCTGGGTACAATTAGGGAGAAACCACCAAAAACTGCTGTCAAGTCAATTTCGTGTTCTCCTTCCGCCAGCTCACATTCGAGGAGATTAATTTTTGCTCCACCAAAAACCGCAGTGATTTCTCCACCCTGAAAATTTTTAGAATGTAAGGTAAATTCGCTTCCGCCAAATACATGGGTTTCATCAAGTCTGTCGTTGCTTCTCTCACCGCCTTTAATTTTTTTCTTAGGTCCTATAATTTTTGTTGCTTTCAGGGTAATCATTATACCTATAAGAATAATTAAAGCCGGCCAAAACATTTTTCTGAATTCAAAAGGTATATCGTAAATATTTGAATAGAGAAAAAATCCACCAACGAGCAGCATAATAACCGGAAATTCTTTTTGTTTACTGAATAGACCAATAAAACCAAATGCAATAAGTATCATAGGCCATGAGAAAATAATTTGCGATACACTATCATCGAGCATACCACTATTTCTCAGGAGCCACAAAACTCCGGCTGTTATTACAACAAGTCCAAATACTATTCTTTTCATTTTTGAGTCACTATGTGAGCATTTTCGTTCCATTTTTTTGCTTTTTTGAGGTTTATTACTGAAGCAAAATTACATTCACTATCAGCCTCTTAAAAGCATTATTCGGTAAAGCGACGCTATATTCCGGTAAGCAGCACTTTTACTCTTCCTTTGGCACTTCAGCTCCTTCAATCACCAAATCATAGCAGAGTAATGATACTAATCTTACAAGATCAGTATACAATCCTACATTCAGCGTTTCAGGAAAATCTCCAGGTAAATGAAGATATTTATATGAGTTTGTCGTCACAAAATACAATCCCGGTACTCCTTTATCATGAAACGGGGTTAAGTCTGCTCCGCCCCCACCCCAAGTGCTATGCACAGTGCGATTTATGTATAAAGAATCATTTTCCATGGCCATTTTCCATAGTCCGGGATTTGATTTTCCATTGCCTACTTTTATACTGTCGCCATATCCGATACAATCCATATTAAACATAGCCACAATTTGATCTGTTGCAATGGGGAAATTATCAGCAAGATACCCGGAGCCAACAAGTCCTTTTTCTTCACTTCCAAATAGAATGAAGATAATAGATCGCTTCAAATTCATTTTCTTGGTTGAAAAAATTCTGGCCAATTCAAGTACCGCCGCACTTCCGGAGGCATTGTCGTTGGCACCGGGATAATATACCTGATCGCCAATGCTTCCAACATGATCGAGATGGGCACTTACCACAATATATTCATCCCTCAAATTAGGATCTGAACCCCTGAGAACCCCTGCAATATTCATGCAATTACCATCCATATTGTATTTGGTAAAAACCTTAACAGTAGCATTGGTTTTTGTATTGAAACTGTATGGCTGCTTCGATTCATCAATCTGTGTTTGTACATTCGATAAATCTTCGCCATTCCCCTTTAGAATTCGATTTGCAATTTCAACACTTACCTGTACTTGTGGCATATCCTCGTGCATTGGCCCATCGCCATGCATTACACTACCAATAGGTTTCTGTGGATTTTCCTGATTGGGCTGGCTTACAAAAATAATGGCTGTAGCTCCTTTCTGATAAGCCATATCAGCTTTTTCACGAATTGACATTCTTGGACAATCCTCAATAAATGGAGGATTGCTTTTGAAGACCATTACAATTTTACCATGTACATCAATATCTTTATAGTCGTTGTATTTGCCATTATCAAATCCATAGCCGCAAAAAATCACATCCGACTGCCGGGTACCTGCACCTGAGTATCCGCGAACAGAAAAATCGACACCGGTTTTAAGTTCTTCTTCATTACCCGGATCACCAATATACATATTCGCATCTGTAATAATATTGGTTTCCATAGAAAAGCGCTGAGGCCAGTAACCGGGTGCTAAAGATTCTACACCAAGACTTTCAAGATAATCTATTGAATATGATACAGCCTTCTCGTACCCAACTGTGCCGGGCAAGCGTCCGTCTAGTTCAGGAGATGCAAAATATTCCACATGTTCCATCATCAAATTTGAATCTACTGCTTCGGGTTGAGCATTCAAAATTGACATAGAAAATATAGCGAATATAAATATTAGAGTTCTCATAACCAGATTTTTAAGAAAATTACTGAGCCAAAACAGTTGGAAAATCTACATTGAAATCTCTAAAACTGCGATCACCCAAAATATGATGCATAAAATCGTAATAGGCATCATTGAAACGGAATTCATCTATATCATAATATACCTCTGGTAATGGCTGGTTGCCAATATTACCCATATCAATGGAATCAGTATTGAATTCTTCCAATTCGGGATAACGAACCATATTTTTCAAAACAGGCATTTTACCGTAATCTTCACGAAGAAGGAGGTCAACAACCTTATCGGCCAATGTAGAAGTGAGTTTACGATCATATAAACGACACTCGCCGGAGCGTGCAAAATATCCAATAGATTGTGCACGAGCTTCAATGCCAAGTTTATTTGAAATTTCGGATGCAATAACGCCACTAATTCCTCCTAATCGAGGATGACCATATTCATCTAATTCTGTACTGGCATATACTACATCGGTCTTTTCTGTGTCATCCATATACCATTTTACACCTTCAGAAACTGCAATAATCAACGATTTATTTTTACTGCGCAGGTATTTTTCCTTCACTTGCTCCAAGAAAAATGACTTACGGCTTTTATCCATCTCATACTCAGGTATTAAAATTAAATCAGCTTGTCCATACGCAGAACCACCAACGAGCCAACCGGCATCGCGGCCCATAACTTCAAGTACCATAACGCGTGAATGAGATTCTGCAGTGGTTTTAATGCGCTGAGTCATTTCCATTACACCTTTAAGTGCAGATGGATAACCAGGACACATTACCGCTTCAATTTCTAAATTTCCGTAATGGTGAATGGTACGTGTACGCAGGTCATTATCAATGGTTTTTGGGAATCCAATTACAGGAATTCCTTCCGTTTCGTATAACCGTTTTGCAGCACCATTGGTATCATCGCCACCAATGCTTACCAAAACATCTATTTTATAGCGCTCAAAATTCTTCAAAATCTGAGGCACACGATTTTCAGGATTCTTTTTTGAAGGGAATGGGTTTGTACGGCTGGAGCGCAGTGCAGTTCCGCCATAATAACCATCATAAGGCTGGTTGGTAAGATCTACCACATCTCCATCGCCCAGAAGACCTCGCCAACCGTGGCGAACGCCATATACATTATATCCTAATAGTTGCGCACGATTACGAATACTTTCAATACTTGAATTCAACGCGGGTGTATCGCCGCCTCCGGTAAGAATTGCCAGTGTTTTTCCTTGATAAAGTTTATGCTCTCTCATAGTAGTTATTTTCTTATGCGAAAATAGTGAAAATTGATTAAAAGACGCTGATTATCGTGGTGAAATTTATACAACAAGCCTTAAAATGAGTAATTCTTCTGCAAGAAACATATAAATAGATGTTTTGCCAAGCTAGTCAATACATGATTTAGTTCTGTTTTCAATTATTATTGTATTTTTATCCTATCAATTCCAAATCTTACTAATATGAAAATAATAATTGCTTTTTTCTCTTTACTTGCCTTTTTCCTAACAAACCTTCAGGCTCAAACGCGCTATATCGACGAGGTTTTCAGTACTGTTGATACTACAGCCGACATCACTTACGGAGCCAATATTGATGTTATAACAGGCATGCCGACCAACCTGAATTTGAAACTTGATTTGTATGAACCTGCAGGAGACACTGCTGCTGAAAGACCTGTTGTCATTGTTGTGCATGGGGGGTCATTTCTGCCTGTTCCGATAAATGGATACTGTACAGGAACCAAAACCGATTCTCAAATTGTAGTGTTGTGCACAGAGTTGGCAAAATATGGCTATGTGGTGGCTGCTATTGATTACAGAATGGGCTGGAATCCGGTGTCGGGTGATCAAAACACTAGAACAGGAACCTATCTAAACGCTTTCTATCGTGTTGTGCAGGATATCAGAAACGCTGTTCGCTTCTTCAAATGGAGTTACGACAATGGAAATCCGTATTCAATTGCAAATGATAAATTCTCCGTGATTGGAGAAGGAAGCGGGGCATTTTGTGCAGTTGCAGCAGGTTGTTTAGACAGTTATGATGAAATATCGCTTGCAAAATTCATCAACCCTTCAACCACTCAGTCGTATATTGATACTTCTCTGTCAGGAAATAGTTATGGCACTCAGGCTCGTCCGTTGAATATAGCCAATTATCCAACCTATTCATCAGATCTTAGTTTCATCGGCAATCTTGGTGGCGTAGCCGGCGACAGTACGTGGATTGAAGCAGGTGAACCTCCTATGGCATCCATTCATTGCCCTTATGATCCTTTTCGTCCATATTCATTCGGAGCTGTGATTGTGCAGGTTACCGGTGATTTTCTAATCAACGTAAGCGGTTCTTACGATATTCAAAGAATTTCTAATACCCTTGGGAACAACGATGTGTATATTAATGCCGGGTTCAATGATCCGATAACGCAAATTGCGAACTCAAGAAACAATGGCAGGGATGGTTTATTTCCCATGCCACGATCAGGTGTTGAATTTGCTCCATGGCAATGGTGGGATACAACTTGCATCAATAATAGCAACTCTATCATAACAAACCCTGATATGTCTAAAACCAAAGCCCTGGCTTATATTGATACCATTATTTGGTACCTGACTCCTAGAATGGCCATGTCCAATGGACTTATCTCTCAGGCTGGTTTTGATGAATTATCCAATGAGAAAATAATATCGGTATTCCCCAATCCTGCATCCAATTTTATCCATATTGATGTAATTCAGGGTAATCAACAAATGCAAGCGATAGAAATCATCGATATTTCCGGTCGTATTGTTTATGCTGAGAAAACAAATGCCACATCAAGAGATATAAATCTCAATGCAATTCCTAAAGGAATCTACATTCTTGAAATTACCCTTGATAATACTAAAGTTCTTAAAAAACTTGTAATTGAATAGCTTTTAAACATTTTTTTATGGATATATTTTTTGAAGAAGCCATAAAAGAAGCAAAAATAGGTTTAGCAGAAGGTGGCATTCCTATCGGTTCTGTATTGGTTCATAAAGGCAAAATCATTGGCAGAGGCCATAATAAACGAATTCAGAATGGTAGCGTAATTCTGCACGGAGAAATGGATGCGCTGGAAAATGCCGGTAGGCAGCCTGCTTTTGTGTACAAAGAATGTGTTCTATATACTACACTATCACCTTGTTCAATGTGCTCGGGAGTCGTTTTGTTGTATGGAATTCCAAGAGTCGTAATTGGTGAAAATCAGACATTTATGGGTTCTGGAAAGCTTTTAACTGATAACGGCGTTGATGTAAAAGTTCTGGATAATAAAGAATGTATTGATATGATGCAGAACTTCATTGCAAACAATCCCAAACTCTGGAATGAGGATATTGGGGAGTAAATTTCACTGTTTTCCAAAAAACTGATTTTTCCCTGAGCGTTTCGAAGGGAAGGGTTTGGAGGATACGAGAAAGTAGTTCTTTTGCGGCTGGGATATCTTTTCTTGAGACAAGGCGTGCCTTGTCTTTACGGGTTATTTTTAGACCGCAAAAGAACTAAGTTAACTCTTTACTACCAGTCCCCGTAAAGACAACGCATGCGTTGTCTCAAAGAAGTAATGTCCTGACAAATGCTCCCTACGGCACGCGTTGTCTCAAAGCAGTAAAGTCTTGGCAACTAAGCCAATAAAACTACTTTTCCAAAAAAACAATCCTGAAATGTTTTGCTAGTTCAGATAGCTAAGCATAAACCAAAGAGTTCGATTATATTTCAAGTTCGTTTATCTAGAATTTCTTACATTCGCCATCAAAATATATAGAAAGAAAACAGATATATGGCCAACAGTACAAACGATATAAAACCAGAATCGCTGGAATACAGGATGCCCTTTACGGTTGATACAGCAAGGGCAGATATGAATATGAATTTACGGTTAGGATCAATAGTAGATTTATTTGTTCATTCAGCTTTTCTTTCAGCAGACTCTTTGCATTTCGGTTTCGATGATTTGGAAGGGCAGGATCTTTTTTGGGTACTCCGACAGCTTACTGTAGAAATTGAAGAGCCCATGAAGTGGAAGGAGCATGGACAGATTACCACCTGGCCAAAAGACCAGCACAGAATTATGTACTTGAGAGACTTCATCTTATATAACGAAGAAAATAACCCAAAAGCCAGATCAAGTTCTAGCTGGCTGGTCATTGATAAACATTCTAAACGCCCAAAAGTTCTAAAAAATGATATGCTGGAAGTATTTACACAGCTAAAAGATCAGCATGCACTCCCCAACCCTCCCGAAAAGCTTTTTCCTGTAAATGAAGGCGAGATTTCTGAACTTAAAACGACCTATTTCGACATTGATTTGAACAAACATGTTACCTCAAGTCGATATGTAGATTGGATGATGGATACCTTTTCGGCTGAATTTCATGCAAATAACTACCCGAAGTCCTTTTCTATCAATTTCTTAAAAGAAACCATGGTGGATGAGAAAATTCAAATTCGCAAGCTAAAAACAGACAATAATACCTATCTTTTTGAGGGTTATAACCTGAACAGAGATATGTCCGCATTTTTGGGGAAAATTGTTTTCTTAAAACGTAAAAACTGATCCTCCTCAATCTCATCAAAGGGGTGTAAAGGTTCCGGAAAAGTAGTTCTTATGCGGCTGGGATCTCTATACTGAGACAAGGCGTGTATCATCTCAAAACAGTAAAATCCCAACAACTCACCCCGTAAAGACAACGCACGCGTTGTCTCAAAAAAGCAATGACCTGACAAATGCTCCCTACGGCATGCCTTGTCTCAAAAAAGCAATGACCTGACAAATGCTCCCTACGGCACGCGTTGTCTCAAAACAGTAAAGACCTAACAACCAAGCCCAAAAAACTACAGTTGAAAAAAACCGCGTCAATAATTCATCGCCCATTCAGTTTTAATCGTATTTTTGAATCAATAATAAATACAATCCTATGGCATATAGTAAAGCGGAGATATTTAGGAGGAAAATGAAGAGACATGGTTATAACCTTAGTGCTGAAAATGATAAGATTGTAATCACAAGAAAAGCAAGCACATATGTAATAGGAATTCTTGTAATTCTAATACTAACATTTGCGATAATAACAACTCTTATTATTGTAAATCCTAATTCATTTTCAAAACTTTTGGCTTATTATGCTGTTTCTGCTGTTTTTGGATTGATATACATACTATTAAACAGATCTACTAAATTCAAAAAGCTTATTATTTCAAAGGAGAAAATAGAACTAGATGCAAAGAAACAATTAAGCATAGAGATTGCCAATATTGAAGGACTTACTTCAAATGTAATTGAGAGCATATCTAAAGAGATGATGTCTGAGGTAGAACTTACAGAAGGCTTTGTTTTAATAAAAGTTAAGAATGATCGAAAATATAGCATTTTAAGACTACATCATGAAGAATCCCGAATCCTAAAATCCGAAATGAAATACATTCTCGAAGTTCTCTCCGAATTTATGGGTGTTCCGGTTCTGGATGAGAGGAATAAAACGTAAAATCAATTGTCAGGCTGAGCAGTTTGCCCAGAGCGCAGACTAAGGGAAGTTGGCAATTGATTCTGATATAGTTGAACGATGCCGCATTTCGACAAGCTCAATGTGACATCGTTTTTGTTTTTCGTATTTTTACGCCACAAAGCCAATCCATGAAGTTCACACTTTCATTTCTATTCATATTTGCAGCGGTTCTTTCCTTTGCACAATCAGATATTTATCAACCAATTATCCCCAAAGGCTATATCGTCTATAAAACCAATGAAGCTATCATCATCGACGGAAAAGCTGATGAAAAAATTTGGTCTGAAGTCGATTTTACCGATCCATTTATTGATATTGAAGGCGATAAAAAACCTGCTCCATTTTTCGAAACCAAAGTAAAAATGCTTTGGGATGATGAGAACTTCTATTTCTACGCCCGGCTTGAAGAAGAGCATATTTGGGGAGACATAACCGAACGCGATGCCATTATCTATCTGAATAACGACTTTGAAATCTTTTTGAAGCCCGGCCTCCAATGGGCACACTATGCAGAGTTTGAAGTCAATGCACTGGGTACACCATGGGATTTATTACTTTTAAACACCTATCGCGAAGGCGGCCCCATCAATTTCAACTGGAATATTGATGGACTGCAGGTTGGAGTGCATAACGAAGGCACCATCAATGATTATTCAGATGCAGACAAATATTGGTCCGTAGAAATTGCCATGCCTTGGAAAGTCTTATTAGAGCTCTACCCGGGACAGAAATTCATTGATAAAGTTCCCAAACCCTAGCGCATTAACTTTTCCCGTGTACAATGGCAACACGAAATCGTTGACGGGAAGTATCAACGCAAAAAAGATGCTGAAGGGAAATACCTGCGAGAATACAACTGGGTTTGGTCACAACAATCTGCCATAGACATGCACCGGCCAGAGCATTGGGGATATGTGGTTTTCAGTGATGAAAAACCCGGCTCTGTTGTGTATAAGGACAATCCGCATGAAATTATTATCCAGTATTTATATGAATTATATCGTCAGCAGAAACACAAGCAGCGATATGAAGGCGGATACGCGGAAAATTTGAAAGAATTGAATTGTAAAATATTGAATATCAAGGATCAGGAATTGTATCCGGTCATGAAATTCGATGAATTCGGTTTCGATATTTATATTGATATCCCCGATACCAGCCTAAGATACACTATCAATGAGAGTGGAATTCTGAATAAAACCGAACGCAATAATTTTGTAATTGCAGTTTGGGGAAATGCCGGCAAATACAAAACCGATGAAGAATGGCTTACAGCCTTGCATAAATACACCGATGCCGGCATTACCGATTTCTTTTTGGCAGGCTCCCCTGCCCAACTTGAGCATTTAGTTGATATCAGTGGCGATAACATAAAAATTCATGCATGGGTATGGACTCTGAATCGTCCGGCAGATACTCTGGCACAGCAACACCCCGATTGGTATGCCGTGAACCGCAACGGACAAAACAGCCTCGAATACAATGCCTATGTATCATATTATCAATGGCTGAGTCCGTTTAGTGAAGGAGCCCGCCAACATATTAAAGATGTGATTGAACCATACACAAGAATTGAAGGTTTGGCCTCAATACATCTCGACTATGTTCGTTTTTGCGATGTCATTCTGGGAGCACCCTTGCAAAAGAAATATGGCATTGTGCAAAATACTGAACTGCCTGAATACGATTTTGGATATCATCCCGAAGCACGAAAGCAGTTCGAAGAAATTTTCGGTATTGATCCAACAGAAATGGAGCATCCTGAACTGAGCATGGAATGGCTGCAATTCCGCCTGGATGCTGTTACTTCGCTGGTAAATGAACTTTCAGATATCGCACATGGCAATGGTTGTAAAATCTCTGCAGCAGTTTTCCCTTATCCTGAAATGGCACGTAAAACCGTTCGTCAGGACTGGGCAAGATGGAGGCTGGACATGGTTTTACCCATGATTTACCATAATTTCTATGATCAGAATCTGAATTGGATAGAATTTGTTACGCAGCAAGGTGTAACAGAGCTCGATGGACGATTTCCGCTGTACACTGGTCTCTATATTCCTGCTCTCAACCCTAAAGAACTGAAAGAAGCGATAGAAAAAGCCAAAGCTGGTGGTGCATCTGGCGTAGCTTTATTTGACATGAATGCCTTGACGGATGAGCATTTGGAGATTTTGGAAAACTAGTTCTTTTTGCGGCTCGGTTATCTTTTCTTGAGACAAGACAAGGCATGCCTTGTCTTTACGGGGTTTCTTTTTAGCCGCAATAGAACTTAACTAAGTCTTTACTACTAGTCCCAGTAAAGACAACGCACGCGTTGTCTCAAAATAGATAAGTCTTGACAACGGATCCATAAATATCAAAATTATTTCATCGTCTTTTCATCTCCAAAATAATCATCCTTGAACCAATTTAGCGGGTTATCAATGATATATTGAGAATGATTATGAAATGAATCTTCATCATGAATGATCACATCATGAAATCGTGGGTGCCATTTGAAATCTGGAAATTTCCTATGTGCAATTTTAGATACTGCTGATTTGAAAGAGCCAACTATCGATGACAAAGACTCTCTACCCTGATTTTGGAAACGCCGTTGGGCGGGAGTTTGGTTAGTTGTATCCTGAGACAAGGCGTGCCTTGTCTTTACGATGTCGTTCTGTACTCCCGCCAGATCATCTTTTGTGATTATAATTAAGCCATGAATATGATTTGGCATAATGACAAATTCGCCAAGTTCTACATTTTCGAAATGTTCCGGAATTTCTTGCCAGCAGTGTTTTGCAATTTCGCCTGTTTCAGACAGTTTTGTTTCAAATGGAATATCAATTGCACCCGTTTCAACGACTTCTCCAAACAAATGCTTTCGTTTCCCGGCAAGAATAGTTACAAAATACACACCATTCCACTCATAGTTCCAGTGTGGGTGTCTGGCAGATTCAATACGGTATTTGTTCTTGTATTTTGCCATGTTTTTGTGAGTTTTAGTTTTTTTTGCAACTGGGTTATCTTATCTTGAGACAAGGCATGCTTTGTCTCAAAAAATTAAAGTCCCGTCAACAATGCAAAAAAGCTATTTCTTCACAAAAACAATCCTACGATTCTTAGCTTTGTCTTCTTCAGTCGAATTTCCAGCAACAGGCTTGCTTTCGCCATAGCCTTTAGCTTTCAGGCGCTTGCTATCTATACCCATTTGCACAAGAACATTCATTACTGTTTCGGCTCTTTGTTCGCTCAGTTTTTTATTGTCTTTATCATCACCAAAATTATCGGTATGGCCTTCGATGGTGAAGCTCAAATCTTCGTCTTTCATCATCAATGAGTAAATCTTATTGATACTACCCATGCTTTCTTTACGAAGCTCGGCTGTTCCATTGGTAAATGAAATTCCGTAGGCAATAATCTCATCATTTTGAGCAAGTTGATCACTGAAATCATCTTCTTTTACAGCCAAACAAATATTCTTCAGGTAATATGTTTCTTTATCTGTAGCGTAATAAGCTTGTAGGGTAATTCCAGTAGGATCTGAACCATAATCGCTTATATCAATTACACGTTCTTCATTCATATAAATACGCAACTCGCCGTCGTCGAAATGAATGGCTACATGTGCCCAGGCATCGCTACTATAAGATGAAGTTCCATTGTAATTTCCTTTTTCAGAGCCCACAGAAACATAATTATATCCAATTTTTATTTCAGCTTGCCCGTTGACAGTTTGATGTTTACGATCAAATAAATAAACTGAAAGGTTATGTCCACCAGACGGACGATAATAGTCGAATTCCAAACTAAAAGATTCCGGCAAATAGTCTTTCTCAGGACTAGAAACATCAGGAACAATCTCCGGCATTTCATCATAGAGAGAAATCACATTAATACCGTTAAAATCTTTTACTTCTACTTTGCCTTTGATTATCTTCCATTGCGAAGGTTTCTCCCCTATTTCTTCCCATGCTCCAGGTAGATCGTAAAACATAATATCTGAGCAAGGAATGAAGCTATAATTTCTCCACTCGCCAATATCAGTCACGTCAGAAACCTCTGCATTGGCATCATCACTGTTTCTCTTACCATTCCCTTCAATGCCGTCTTCCACTTTATTAATGCCTTTGTCAATGCCATTATCAATTTCGTTGTCAATCTTATTATTGACCTTGTTTTTGGCATGATCCTTTGCTCTTTCCAAAATTTGAGCCTGCATAACCCCAGTGACTAATACTAAAGAGATTAATACGATAAAAAGCTTTTTCATCTTGATATTTTTTACAAAGTTAAGGAAATGATTTGGGACTTAGGAAATGTGGGGTGGTATTTATCAGGGTCAACGCATTAAAATAGACAATAAATAGTCGTTATCCCAGGCTGCCATTAGTCTTTTGCTCTTTATGGATACTTTTATG
>JAFGWG010000037.1 GCA_016937255.1 Bacteroidales bacterium | reverse complement strand
TGCGCCTCTGCGTCTTTGCGAGAAATAAAACTTCGCTCTCACACTCACACTCACACTCACACTCACACTCACACTGTTTTAGCCACTGATGCACACATGAAAATACATGGTATCGTACTTCAATGAATACGGATGCTACGTCACGGATAGAAATAGAACGCAGATTTTTGTTTTAATACAAATCAGGAAATATAATTCCAAGTTTTTGCAAGGTCTGGTCGAGGAATGTTTTGGAAGCAGAAATATCATCGTGATCAGGAGCCCATTCAGCAAAGACTTTGTCGTCGTTGGGATCGTAAGGTCCATCTTTTACTTCCAAAGCAACAGAACTTACTTTGAGTGCAATTACAGTATGCCAGATATTAGGATCAATCTCTGCAGCAAAATTACCAGTGCCGTGACTTAATACAATATGATCGATGATATGACCCTGATCATCAAATTCTAAAACTAAAAACTCTCCTCGAACCACAGCAAACAATTCTCTTTTACGAGGAAGCTCATGCTTGTGAGGACGAATATAGGTGCCAGGTTCCATGGCGTTGAGAAAACGCTGAAGATGATCGTCCGGACTTTTGTGAATATTAAGATTCATCCTGCGACGCTCATTGGTCTTTGCTTGGCCAGATAGATTATTAATCAGATTGATATCAATTTTCAGCATAATTCGAAATTTGAGGTATAAAAATAGTCAAAATTATAATATCATGCTTATTTTTGCAGATTATTAAGGTGTATGATTTCTCCAGAAGAATATAATTTTTTAAAGCGTCTGCGTCAGGGCGAAGGTTTGCAACAAGACTTTAAGTATGCTGTAAACGACAGTCGTAAAATTGCCCGAAGTCTCTCTGCTTTTGCAAATACCGAAGGCGGAACGCTATTTATTGGGGTGAAGGATGACGGAAGTATTAAGGGCATTAGAAGTGAAGAGGAAATATATATGGTGGAGGCTGCCGCAACCATGTATTGCCGACCAGAGCTGGACTTCACTAGTATCTTATGGAAGATTGAAGGGCGTGAAGTACTTGAGCTTACCATAAAGAAACATCCCAAAGAGCTGGTTTTTGCTCCAGATGAAAACGATCGTTGGAAAGCCTATTTACGTTTTGAAGACAGCAATCATCCTGTAAATGATATTTATGTGCAGGTGCAAAAGCGCAAAAAACAAGACAAAGGCATTCAGATTAAAATGGATGACCATTATCGTACATTTCTACAGATGTTCGATCAAAGAAAAACTCTTACTTGGAAAGACATGGTGAAAAATAGCGGTATTTACCGTCAAAAACTCAAGAAAATTTTGGTGGATGTAATTTCAGTGGATCTGGTGGAAATGAAATTAACCCGAGATGGGTTTGTGTATCGGGCGAGATAATACAGTTTGTGCAAGGGTGTTCGCATAATTTAACTGATCTTATCGTAAAATTAGGAATTAATTTTGATATTTTGAATAAGTTCTGACAAAGAAACCACATCAATACCTTTGGTCATTTTCCATCCTTCTTTTACCGGGGCGGCAACAAACGCTCTGTCGGGTTTTATATCTTCAATGGCATTGAAATTTCCACGTGTAAGTTTAGGAGCAACAGAAGCTTTGCATTCAATGGCAAAAACCTTTTGTTTGTATTTCATCACAATATCCATTTCGGCTCCGTGATTCGTGCGATAGAAATAAAATTGAGCTTTCGGGAAATGTGCTTTTAGATTACTTAGTACAACCTGTTCCCAGATGTTTCCCCATACAGGGTGTCCAACCAGTTGCTCAAAACTGCTTATTTGTAAAAGCGCAGCTGTGATTCCTGAATCGGCAACATATGCTTTGGGGGCTTTTACCAGTCGTTTTCCCGTATTGGAAAGATATGGTCTTAATACCAAAACCATAAATGTTGATTCAAGTAAATCAATATAGTTTTTTACGGTTACAGAAGTTACTCCTAGTGAATTCCCAAATGTGGAGTAATTTATGGTTTGCCCGTTATTATGTGCAAGCATTTGCCATAGTCTTCCCATAAGAGATGGAGTGAAGTTTCTCCACTGTAAAAGATCTCTTTCCAAAAATGTAGTAATGAAACTTTCCCTCCATTCCATTGATGCATCATCATCTTCAGCAAGGTAACTTCTTGGGAATCCACCTCGTGCAATATATTTTTCAAGATCATTGTTGTCAATTTCTGATAGTATGAGGGGATAAAGCTGTTTATACACAATCCTCCCGGCAAGACTTTCGGATGATTGCCTTAGTAAATCACGGGATGCCGAGCCCAATATCATAAATTGTCCGTTTTCTCCTCCTTCATCGACCAGGCTTCTGATTAATGGGAATAGTTCAGGTTTTCGCTGTATTTCATCAATGCAAATCAGTTTTCCTTTTTGAGCACTAATATATGTTTCGGGATCATTAAGTTTTGCAAGATCTGATGCCCTTTCCAAATCAAGATATACCGCGTTGTCTTTTGTAGAAAGAATATGTTTTGCCAGAGTGGATTTTCCACACTGCCTTGGCCCAATAATTCCGATAACTGGGAAGTTTTGAAGCGATTTTTCTATGTCTTTTTGTAATTTTCGGGTAAACATTTTATTGTCTTTACCATGCAAATGTACAAATTGCAATTTAAATATACACGGTTAATTACTATTTTATACCTAAATTTTTCTATTTTGTTTCAAATTTCATCCAATAACCCCAAATTTTTGTTCGTTTACCGATATGCCTTTTTTATTTTCCACCCATATTTATTACCTTTGACTCGTCTATGTGGAATTTTATACTCATATTAATCGGGATTTATCTTTTCTTCCGAATTATGGCTCGCTGGGTGGCGCCATGGCTGCTTAAACGATATATTAAGCGCATGCAAAAACGCTATGATGAGCAGAACGGTTATGTGCGTGGTAAGGACGGCAAAACCAATATCCATATTCCTCGAAAAGATAAAAATAAGAAACGGAGTCCTAACTACGATGCTGAAGATATTAGCTATGAAGAAATAGACTAATTACTCGGTAAAGCCATAGACTTTTTTGAAATTTTCATACACCTTCAAATAAACAGCTTTTAAGTCTTGTTTTTGTCCAAGCTCTTTTTCCATTGAAGTTACGCCCTTGTCAGTAAACCCACAAGGGTTAATATGGTTGAAATAATTGAGGTCGGTATTGATATTGAAAGCAAAGCCATGCATGGTTATGAATTTGGAAACACGAACTCCAATTGCACAAATTTTTCTGGCTTTTCCTTTGGTTTCAGCATCGAGCCATACGCCTGTTGCTCCCTCCATACGACTAGATTTTATTCCGTATTCTTTCAGGGTTTCAATAATCGCGTCTTCCATTTTCTCAATATACCTGCGTACAGTCAAGCCACTTTTATCCAGATCTATGATAGGGTATCCCACCATTTGCCCGGGACCATGATACGTAATATCACCTCCACGATTGGTTTTTATGAATTCTGCATTGGCTGCTTGAAGCTGAATATAATTTAGAAGCATATTTTCTTCATCTCCGCTTTTGCCAAGAGTATAAACGTGAGGATGCTCTACTGCTAAAAACCAGCCGCAGAAATCGTTTTGAGCATAGTCGCCATTTTTTCTTAGCTCAATAATTTTGTCCATTTTGCTTTGCTGGAAATCCCATGCTTCCTGATATGGCATAGAGCCAAGGTCTGTGTATTGTAATTGCATAAAACTTAATTTGAAAATGTCTGGCTCTAATTTAGAGCCACTCATGGGACTCGAACCCACGACCTGCTCATTACGAGTGAGCTGCTCTACCTGCTGAGCTAAAGTGGCAATTTGTCGGGATGACTGGACTCGAACCAGCGGCCTCTTCGTCCCGAACGAAGCACGCTACCAACTGCGCCACATCCCGTGGAGTGCAAAAATACTATTATTTTGTAAATCCATGGCGTTTTATAATTAAAATTGTAGAGGCAATTATGCGAAAATATTTTTGTATTTTTTTTCGTTTTAATAATTTTACGTACTTTTGTTATCCATTTTTTACGGGGCATTAGCTCAGTTGGCTAGAGCGTTTGACTGGCAGTCAAGAGGTCATCGGTTCGACTCCGATATGCTCCACAAAACTTACCCGGCTTTACCGGGTTTTTTTATATGAACAAATTGCTACCATTATTCGGAATGAATCTCTTTGAACTTGAAGAAGTTTGCCTAAAAGGTGAACAGAAGAAGTTCGTTGCCAAACAGCTTGCCCATTGGTTATATCAGAAAAATGTATCGTCGTTTGAAGAGATGAAGAATGTCTCTGCGCCATTCAAAGCTTATTTACAGGAAAATTATTGTATTCATCGTTCAAAATATCTTCGTTATTCTGAGTCAGTAGATGGAACTCGAAAATATCTATTTCATTTTGAAGCAGGTTATACCGAAACAGCCATGATTCCCGGTGAAAAACGAACTACTGTTTGCGTGTCTTCTCAGAGTGGATGTCGCTTTGGATGTTCGTTTTGTGCAACAGGAGCAGGAGGCTTTTCTGGTCATTTAACGGCAGGGGAAATTCTTGAGCAGATTTATGGAATTGATGAAAATCAAGAAATTAGCAATATCGTGTATATGGGAATGGGTGAACCACTCGATAATTTGCAAGAAGTACTGAAAAGCATTGAAATTCTTACTGAAAACTGGGGTAGAGCAATTAGCCCATCACGAATAACGGTTTCCACTATTGGTTTGCCTGCTAAGCTTGATGAATTTTTGGCAAAATCAAATGTGAGCCTTGCTCTGAGTTTGCACAGTCCATTTCCTGAAGAGCGCGTAGAACTTATTCCTGCTCAAAAAAGCAATTCTCTTGAAGATATTATTCGGGTGCTGAAAAAGCATAAATTTAACCAGCATCGTCGACTGACTTTTGAATATATAGTTTTTAAGGGGAAAAATCATTCGTATAAGCATGCTAGAGCAATTGGCGAGTTGCTAAAATCATTGAATGCCAGAATAAATTTGATTCCATACAATGAGGTTCCTGCTTTAACTTTTCAAAGTCCGGAGTCTTATATTATGAATCAGTTCAAAAAGGAACTCGAATTGCAGGGCTTTATATGCACGGTTAGAAATTCTAGAGGGCAGGACATTGAAGCTGCTTGTGGAATGCTAGCGGCTAAAGAAAATAATCCCCCTTCTGAGTAATTGCCGATCGAGTGTAATTTACTTATTTATCTAATTCATTGAAATCAAACTTATTTGTAAAAAAAACGGCCACTTGTCTAAGCAAATGACCGTTAAAAATATTAAGTTAATTCTACTTAAGCATCAGTCTTGAATAGAAGCTCTGATTTTCTGTATCAATTTTCAGGAAGTAAAATCCCTGAGCACGATTTGTCAAATCTATCATTATGGTATTTTCGTCTTCAATAACACGATACATTACAATCCTTCCAGTTTCGTCGATGATATACATTTTGCCACTCATAGCATCTGTACCAAAATCAACAAAGAATTTGCCATCGGAAGGATTTGGATATACCGGTAATTGATTGTCGGAAAGATCATTAATTGCAGTCAGGATCGTTAGAATAGCAGGATTACTGTTTTCGTTACCACAGGTTCCCGATACCACACAAGTATAAGAACCGTAATCTGCAACCTGAACATTTGAAATATTAAGAGTTGAACTTGTAGCTCCGGTAATATTTCCACCATTGCTTAATGGTGAGCCATCTTTCTGCCACTGATAAGTGAGACTTGTGCCCAAAGCCACAACAGAGAATGAAACGTTGTCTCCAATATTAGCATTAAGACTAACAGGTTGTGTAGTGATAGATGTGCTTGAATTTACAGTGAGAGCAGCATTATTACTGGCATCAGTTCCGCAAGTATTGGTAACATCTACACTGTAGTTTCCAGCATCTCCAGGAGCAATTCCAACAATGGTATGACTATTTGCAGTTGCTCCGGTAATATTAGAACCATTTTTCTTCCATTGGTAGGAAAGTGTTGCAGTACCACTTGCCGCAACAGTAAAAGTTGCAGTGGTGCCTTCACACTGAGTAGCGGCAGCAGGTTGTGAAGTAATACTTGGTGCAGTGCTGAGTGTTAGAGTTGCAACATTACTGGTGTCAGAGCCATAAGAGTTGGTTACGATACATCTGTAATCTCCAACATCTCCTGCAGCAACAGAGGCAATAGAATAAGTAGAACTGGTAGCACCACTTATATTGGTTCCGTCTTTTTGCCACTGATAAGTAATAGTAGGATCTCCTGATGCGCTTACGGTAAAGCTAACGCCAGTACCGGTACATGCTGAAGTTGATGAAGGTTGTGTTGCAATTGTAGCTGAGTTGCCACTGGTTACGGTTGAAATGACCTCAAGGTCATCCATCCACATCATAAACATATTTGTAGAAACATGTTTGATGGCTAGGTAAATAGTTTGATTGTCATAAGTAGCCAGATCGTATGTATGCTTTGTCCATGTTGCAGGAGCTTCAACATCAGCAGAAGAAATTCTTGTGAAACTAGCAGGTTGATTATTAGTAGTAGATACATAAATTTCATATTCATCATTACCCCATGAGCCAGGTTTAGGGCTTAATACCCATAATGAGAAACTTGATCCAGTACCTAGCGTCATCTGAGGAGAAATAAACCAATCTTCACTGGCATTTCCTGTCTTCGGGCAAATTGCCATACCACAGCGGGTTCCACCATGGGCTACATCGCCTTGGGCAACATCCCATCCACAATCTGTGGGGTTCATACACATCCATGCAAATGGGCTGGTTTCACCAGTAAAATCAACATCACTGCTGCCATAGGTTGAGTCAGCATCTTGATCTACAGTTGTCCATGGAGTGAAATCGAGTGTATAATTGTTACTCGACTCAAAATCCCATGTGAATAATGTAGAACCAGGATCTGAGGGTGTAGTTGCATTTGCAGTAACCCCACTGGTCCATGTATAAGAACCGGTATTGCTCCATGCTTTATAATAATATGTTGTGTTTGCAGTTAAGCCGGTATGGCTGTATGAAGTACTTGTTCCGTAAGTGAGAACAGTTCCTCCACCTGGTATAGAATTTCCTGGAGTATATGCAGTTCCGTTTGCAGGAGTTCCAAAGGTCCCGGTAGGAGACCATGCTACAAGAACTGGGTCACTACTTCCATTTAACGACCAAGCTAAATCAATCTGGTCATAAGCAACTGCAGTAGCAGAAAGACCGGAAGGATTATCATCATTTTGAAATCTGAATGCAATGATTTTTGTGTTTTTGGTTGAATGGTTATTATTGATCATATATTCAGAAGTGTACCAGAATGTATTGTCATCAGTGGGATCAACACTCATTTGGGCATAATCACCCCATCGCTCATAAGTCCCTTGATAAGTTGTTCCTGTAGCATATTCAGTTTCAGTTACATCAAACACACCACTTGCATTTCCATATTCAGCTTGAGACTGACCCGTGAATGAAAGACTCGGATACTTGGATGAACTTGCTACAGAATAGGAAATACCAATTTCTTTATTTCCATTCATGGCAATACTTGAGTTCCATCTGCTATATGCGTCTGAAGAAGGGGCATACGTACCACTTTGACGAATAGACCATGTAGATCCTGATTTTGTGAGTTCATACCAACGAACGCCAGCCCTAGAGCTTCCAACATCAATAGCATGTGAACAAACAATATGCTCATCTCCGGGTCCAAAATTTCTGTATTTTACACCATACATGAGCATTTCGCTCAAGGCATCTAGGTTTTGAGAGGTGCCGGGTTGGTCAATATCTTCCCATAAACTAGTGGAGTTGAATATTGCATCGAATGGAGAAACAGATATTTGCTGCACACGACTAAAAGTAGAATTCGCAGGAGTAGTCCAGTCGGTAACCATTTCATAATACCAGAGTTCATCGTTGCCACTGCCCCATCCATTATCATTAATGGTAAGAAACATTGCCGGAGTTCCGCTTGGAGGATAAGCTCCATCTACATCTACAGGCATAATACAATGGAAGCCTGAAAGAGTTGTTGGGCGATTGGGGTTGTCAAATCTAATCATGGTTGGGCTTGAGGCATTCGCTAGCATTGCAGCACGATCGAATGCATATACATCGTCTTTATTAGTTCCTCCTGTATTGGTAGTCATAGTGTATGCATCTTCGGTAACTCCGAATTTCATATAATCGGGGGTATCATCTACATCATAAGACCAACGATACCATGAGCCGGTAGGGTCACTGGTTTGTGAAACGGCAATGAGCATATAGTCGTTTGGTCCGGAAATGGAAAATTCAGCTGCAAACCAACGATTGGCCTGTTCATCCCACAAAATTATTGGGTCACCATCATTATAACTTGCACCCGTAACACCTGTAAACAATGTATTAAAGTTTGTGGGACCAGCAACAATACTACCCGTCTTATTATAAATGGTATAAGCAGTATTATAGCATTGGAAAAAATGGCTGGGACCAATTGCACCATTGCAATCAGGAGGGAATGACCCGTTTGTCTGACCGGCAAAATTAGCTACAATAATTGGGGTGGCTTTTGCAGCAACAGTTCCTTTTTGGAGAACAGGGTCGTCAGCAAAAGGAGCATCGGCTCTTGGTGTTAATTTGTGTTTTGGCGTACGCTTGTCTTTTGTACGCTTCAATTTTCCCCTATTGGTTTCAACAGGTAAATCTCTTAATGGAGGGCTTACATCGAAGTAAATAGGTTGGCTAATGTGCGTTGGATGTACAACAGGACTCTCAATTTGAGTGTTGGCTTCTCCAGAGACTTGATTTACATTGCTTTGTGCATTCGCCTGTACAAATGCAAAGAGCAGTAAACTGAAACAGAGTACTAAAGTTTTTCTCATTATGCTTGGTTTTGGTTACTATCCACTCGAAAGACAAATATATTGAAAAAATGTTGCATCGTATTATCATTTAACATTGTATTTTGTAAAAGTACGTCTTTTGGAGTAGTAAAATCTATGTCTGGAATATTTTTGTTGGAAAAAATGCAAATGATATCGTTTAAATTTGAGATATTATTTGAAAATTCGTACTTTTGCCTTTGAAATAAAAAATGTCTATTATGAAAAGAATATTTTTGCCTGTTATAATGCTCTTTTTTGCATTGAGTTCTTTTGCTCAACTGGATTTAGAAATTCAGGATGAAATAAAAATTCAGACAAATGACAATAAACTTGTTATTACTATTGACGACGATAGGTCAGACGTATATGATTTATTGATTTATAAATCATACGAAGAGATCATGATGAATGAGTATAAGCTGACTAAAAATCCAATTACAGTTGATATTGCCGGATGGGAACCAGGTGTTTATCATATCAAAATTGACTATGCTCATGTCACTCAATTCCGACATTACGAAATTTTAGATTAATTGAAAAACCACGATTAGACGTGGTTTTTTTTTATACTATTTTCTTATGCAATATGCCGACTACCGCAAATAATTGCGGGTTTCTGAAATTCCGAATTTATTATTGGTATCAATAATTTGTTCTTGTACATGTAGGAAAAACTTCAAGTTAGGCTCAGTAGCTTCTTTTGCATACCACTTGTTTTTCAAAAAACACCCTTAGTTTTTAAGGAATTTTGCGTTCATGATATTCAAATCACGGTCATTGGCTTTAATAATATAGAATCCCGGTTCTAATGCACTTATATCAATCCCTTCAGCCGAATATTTTGTATTGAGCACAATTCTGCCACGGCTGTCAAAAATTTCAAGTCCCTCAATATTAGCATTTTTAATATATATTTTCTCACTTGCAGGACTGGGGAAAATCTGTAAAGACATCTCGGAGTATTCATCCATACTTGCAGCTTGTTGCAAATACACTATTGCATTGGGCTCATTTGCAGATATTGTAACAAAACTACTCATGGAATTGTAACCATATCTTTCTGAATACAAAATATAGGTGCCATAAGGGAGACTTGGAAATTCAAAAAGACCATCGTCTGATGCAAAAGCAAATAATAATGGTTCCATTGAGCTGTTATACAAAATAATATCGTGGCTTAAATCTGGCTGAGGGAGAATATAACCAGAAATACTTCCCGGTCCACTAATATTCTCTTCTAAGTATAGGTTGATATTTTTTTGGAACTCATTTTGTGTTAGGTTGATATGGCTGCACTGAGCCCAATGAAGCTCATCATTCAGATATGTAGGAATCACTGGCAATGAAGTTCCTTGAAAAGCATCTGTGATTTTGACACTATAATTACATTGTGGGATATTGTTAAAATAATAGTAGCCCAAGGTATCAAAATATATAGTATCAACATACTCAAAAGCTGAATTGCAGTTTCTTAACAGAATTGCTGTTCCAAAATCTACTGGTGCTAGACCAGATAAGACGTTTCCTGCAAGAATATGAAAATACGAAGACGGGAAATCCATTCCTTCATAAACAACTAGACTATCGTCAAGGGTAAAGCCGGTAAGAGAATCTTTCAGCACTGCTTTCAGCATCACATCATTGTATGCATTTTCAAAGAAATAGTTAATCTCGTTTCCATATCCGATTTCCTCCTGATTGACATACCAAGTAAAACTCTCATATAGGTGTGGCCAGTTTCTAATGCCTTCGTTTTCCAAATGGGCAAATGTAGGGCAGGATTGATTGTCGTTATCAATATCAATATCAATTAAATTAGTGGCCTGTGAGCAAATTTCTATAAATACCGAATCAGCAGAAACATTATCGTAATAATAAGTAATTTCATATCCAACACGTTGGTAATCACAGTCGTAGGTATAAACAAGAATTTTAAGAGGAAATGCAGAGTGGGGAATGTATGGTATATAGGCAGAAAAACTGCCGTCTGGATGTGAATGAAGCGAGTAATTTATAGTTTGAACATAAGGGTAAACAATAGAGTCAATGGCAATAAAAATTTGCTGATCTCCAATTGGCTGCCCAGTGCCTATATCTGTAATAAACCCATTCATTCCAATTCCTTTTTGTGCATAGGAATGGATGGCGAAAATGCTAATCAGGGTGAATATGAAAAAGAGTTTTTTCATGAAAGCTTATAATTTATAAAGAAGACGAAATCTTACGCCATAGCTAACAGGTGTTCTCTGATCTGTGCCAGGGCCGCTAAAGAAAGGATCAATATAATATCTGTATGTGGGCTCAATTCCAAATGAAATATTTCTGTTGGTATTGTAATATGCACCCATGGCTAGAGAGAAACTCCAGAAATTATCTAATCGCTGCTCACTTAATGGAGTCCAACTTTGAATGGTTGTTCCTGAGGATTCCTCAAAATGTTCACGGCTCAACTCGTTGGAATTAAGAGAGAAAGTATAAGTGAACCCGGTTTGTGCATAAACAGTAAAACGCTTAATGTCTTTCTGAATTCCAATTATCATAGGGATTTCACAGAAACGATAATTGTCAAGTGAGTGTGTGTTATAATTAACAGCAACAGAATCAAATTGAGGATGGTTGCTGGTATAATAAACAGGCACGAGGTATGGATTGTTTAGTGAGTCGTATTGTGTGATGAAGTTTATGGAATCAACAGAAGTAATCTCTCCTATCTGTTGAAATTCATTGGTGGAATACGCATAAGAATTCTTTTGGGTAATGTTTAGGACATTTAATCCAGTGCGGAAATAGAATTCAGACATATGCATGCTTATACCCAGCCCAACATTACTACCCCATGATTCAAAATCTACACGGTTGCTACTGAAAGCAAATGCATCTGATCCAGAATTTAAGGAGAGATATAGCCAAGGTGTACGAACATAATCACTGGGTTGAGATAAATCATATTCGAGTTCAGTATTCTCAACAGCCTGCATAGAAAGAGGATTTGGAATATTAGGTTTCCAGACCTGAGATATTTGCAGCGGCTTTTCAAGAATAATATTTTTGGCTATACTAATCTGCGGGCTGAGCGTCGCAGTATTGTTATTGCTGTTTGTTTCTGCAATAACCGCATTAACAGGTTCTGTATTATTTGGTGTTTCTGCTATTGGTTCGCTATAACGAAAATCAGATCTTGCAATGGGTAGAATACTGGTTTCACTAATCTGAGGGATTTCTGAAATATCCCTGGTGGGGAGGGGGGTAATGTGCTCGCGAATTACGTTGCTCTGATCTGAGTAAACTTGTTCTTCAGCTTCTGGGGTACTGGTGTTAAGCACAAATACCATAGAAACCAATGACAATGACCAAATCACAGGCTTAAGCACGGTAGACCATACTGCCGTACCGGCTGCACCACTGATGACGCCCGCTGCTACCGTACGCCATACCGTATCGGGAGGCTCAGCTTTGAAATTGCCGAGCTTCTCTGCAAAAAGCTTATCTAGATTATTGTCATGCTGTTCTTTCATAGCATACAGCGTTTATTTTTTCAATTTTAGCCTGCAGGGCTTTTCGGGCCCTTGAAAGCTGTGATTTTGACGTGTTTTCACTAATTCCAAGCGCATCTGCAATTTCTTTGTGACTATACCCTTCAACTACATACATGTTGAAAACAACTCTGTATCCTTCAGGTAGTCTTTGAATAAGATTCAGCAAGGTCTTTAATTCAATATTGTCAGAGCTTTCTACACTGAAGCTTTCTTGATGACTAACGTCATCAATGTCCATAGTTTGCAAATACTTGAGGTTAGATTTGTAATAATTAATGGAAGTGTTTACCATAATGCGTCGCACCCACCCTTCAAGGGAACCTTCATTTCTGAAGTTCTTAAGGTTTTGATATACCTTAATAAATGCTTCCTGCATAATGTCTTCTGCTTCCATTTTGTTTTTTGCATATCTGAGGCAAACTCCAAACATACGCGATGCATAACGCCTATACAGTAATTCCTGCGCGTCAGCTTTTCCTGCAAGGCATTTTTTAACCAGCTGGATGTCTGATAGCATATGTTCTTTGTTATTCTCTATTGACATAGACAGCCTTTGTTTTCGATAGGTTGCATAATCTTAGACTGTTTCAAAGATAAAAATATTAATTTTGTGCTCAAAATCATAATTTTTATGCGTTTATCTTTGTTTTTTCTGACTTTATTCATTTCTCTTAACGTTATATCGCAAGAGGAAAATTGTTTGCTATGGAAAATTTCTGGCAAAAACCTGAAAGAGCCTTCTTATCTTTTTGGAACCATTCACATTACTGATGAAAGAGTTTTTCAGTTTGATTCTACCTTCAATGCTGCTTTCAATTCGTGCGATGCTTATGCCATGGAACTCCTGCTCGACGATATTGATAAGGAAGATCTTTCTGAAGCCATGTTGCTCAAAAAAGGTAAAGTCACCGATTATCTCGATGATGCTGAAGAACATGTTCTCGACTCTGTGTTGAATGAGAAAGTGGGTATGGGCCTTTTTGCTTTTGAAAAACTGAAGCCGTTTTTTATTTATTCGCAACTCATACAGTCGGAAATGAGCCATGATATGGGCGAAGCATTAGACATGCATTTGCTTACACGTGCTAGAAATGATGGTAAATTGACTTTTGGAATCGAAAAGCCAACTGAGCAATTTGGTGCTGTGGATCAAATTACCATTGAAGAGCAACTGGATCTTATTTTTAAGCATATTGAGGAGTCCACTACGCCTGAAAATGAAATGGATGAAATGATTGAGGCTTACCTTGCAGCCGATCTGCAGTCACTTCTCGAATTGGTTACGGATACGGCTTTGCCCGAAAAATTTAACCAAGCTTTTCTGATCGACAGAAATGCTGTGATGGCCAAGAGAATTATAAATATTTCAAAAGCTCAGCCTACTTTTCATGCAGTAGGTGCGGCACATCTCCCAGGTCCAAATGGCGTTATTGCTTTGATTAGAAAAAAAGGATATACCGTGGAGTCGGTTTGCAATTAAGACTTTAGCGTACTCTTATTCGCTTGAAATAAATCTGTATTCACTTTTAGCATTACTGATTTCCAATTCCATCCATGAGCTATTGCTTTCTTCATCGTGCAATGACTCTAATGTAATGAATTGTGTAGGACCCAATTTGTTTTCATATCTTTTGTGCTCGTGTCCGCTTACAACATAATTCACATTGTAATCTATAAAAAGATCCATGAGCGGATATAATTCTTCGGGTGGAAGTCCACAAATAATACTCATGCCATCTCTAAAAAAATTCAAATGCGTGGCAATAATGCAGTTTCGATAAAGACTTCTTTTGGTTTTAAGTAAATCTGTGAGCCAGTTAAGCTGACTTGCCCCAAGTGTTCCGGAGCCGGAGTCGAGCATAATAAAAATATCGGAACCCGCAGGGCTTGTAACGGTAAAATAATATGAAGATGCACCAAAACGGGAATAAAACTCAGACCAGTTTCCAAAATACAGGTCGTGGTTTCCAGTAGTCATGAAAATAGGCAAACTTGGATAATCATTAATAACGGCTTCAAGACTGTCGTAACTCTCCACATGCCCGCGACAAATATCACCGGCACCCATAACCCCTGTGGCCGCAGTATCAGCTTTATTCAGCATTTGCCTAACTTCAAGACTGGTACCAATATGAGAATCAGAAAAAAAGAAAATGGAATAAGTGGAATCTGTAGTAGATAGATGTTTGGCTGGATTTAGAGACAGCCAGTTTTGCGACATTTCAAATCTTTCTTCCACAGAATACTTAGAATGTAGAAAACCCGATTCATCCAAATCGTTATTGCATCCTGAAAGGACAAAAATCATCATCAAAATAGACAGTAGTCTTAGAATTTCCATATAATTCCTCCTTTCATAATAACACCAAAATAATCGGCTTGTAAATTATTGGATCCTGCAGTTTGATATCGAATCTCTCCAAAAAGAACTTGATGGTCAAGAATGTTTTTCCTTACTTTGCAATAGATCATGAAATTGGTGGCTTGTTGAAACAAAAAATCACTTCGGTTGCTTAAGCCAACAGATAATACAAGGTCACTTTCTCTTTCCTGAATCAGATATTCAAAGTCATACAGTATATTATGCCATTCTTTCAGATTGGAGGCATCATCATCTGGATATAATTCTTGCATTTCTTTGCTTAGGGTGTACACTCTGGTGAAATTTCCTAGGGTAAGATTCCAATGAGGAGTTTCGCGATGGAGACCAACCGCATATATCTTTTCACGAATGAAGGTAGAAAACGGACGATACTGAAATGAACCAAAGGCTTGCAACTTGAAATCTTTAATGTGGAATTTTTGTTCAACGCCCAGAGATAGAGCATTAAATATTGTGTTTTCGGCATTAACCAAAGCAAGTTCGCTTCCTGCACTTAAGGTGAAATTTTTGTGGCTCCAGCTTTGCTCCAATGCTAAATTTGTGTGCCAACTATTAATTCGGTTATGGCCTCCATTGAGCCAGTATTGTCCTTCAAATTGGCCCATGCTAAATTGAGACAAGATGAAACCGAGAACAAAAAACGCAAGTGCTTTTTTCATCTTTTGAAAATATATTTACAAAGGTACGATATTGTTGAAAAAGAAGATAATAACTGTTCTAATCGCCTTTCTGTAGATATTGTAAATATTGCTATTTTTGTACACATGAGTTCAAAGAAAAAATTTCGTCTCGGTGGTTCTTATATCACTATGATTATCAGTATTTCCTTGGTTTTACTGATACTTGGATTGACAGCATTATTGCTGCTTCATTCTGGAAGATTGTCGAATTATATCAAGGAAAATATTGTCATGACGGTTATGTTTCGCGAAGATGTTCCTCAGGCAGAAATGTTGTCCCTGCAAAAAAAGCTTGAACTCGATTCTCGTGTAAAAAGTACTTTGTTGGTGAGTCCTCAAGAAGCAGCTGATCGATTGGTGGAAGATACCGGCGAGGATTTCATTTCTTTTTTAGGTTATATTCCTCTTCCATATTCTCTTGATGTGACCGTAAAAAGTGATTTTGCAACTCCAGAAGTTTTGGATGAATTAAGCAATAGCATTAAAACGGAAAGTGCTGTGGGTAATGTATATTATCAAAAAGCACTGGTGCAGGAAATTAATGTTAACGCTGGTCGCATTTCCCTCTTTTTATTGGGATTTGCACTGCTTGTATTTATTATTTCATTTGGATTGATTAGCAATACCATTCGCCTTGCAGTATATTCGCGTCGATTTCTTATTCGAAGCATGCTGCTGGTAGGCGCTACCCGGCGTTTTATTCGACGCCCCTATCTCTTGCAAGCCGTGTGGATGGGTGCAGTTGCTAGCTTGATTGCTATTGTGTTGTTGGAAAGTTTACTTGTTGTTATTTATAAGCAATTGCCTGAATTACAGATAATTCAAAGTGATATCCAAGTGGCTATGGTTTTTGGTGGACTTCTTTTTTCTGGAATTTTCATCTCTTGGCTTTCTTCATTTACGGCATTAAACCGCTATATTAAAATGAAAACGGATTATCTGTACATTTGATAATTGGTATTATTAATTTTTTCCACGAATGGTATGGTCATGCTTCGACAGGCTCTGCATGACGGCTTCTTTATTAAGCTTAAGGTATGCTTCGACAGGTTATGTATGACGTGATTTTATTGAAGATTGATCATAACATGGACTTCTTAGCATCCAAAAATAGGAAGTTCTGAACTCATGCGAGAAATGCAAAGTATTCAATTATTTAGTCCTTAAAAACATTTTTGTATTGCTCATATCGCTCGAAAATCTGCCGAACGAAAATCTCTACATACCATGGATTGACATAACCGAATTTGACAATGGGATCGGTATAGTATTTAGGCTTTGATTTGCATTTCAGACATTCCAAAACGCCTTTCCATGTGCTAATGTCTTTATGGTATTTCTTTGCCAATGCAAAAGCGTCGAGAAAATGAGCTTCGCCTAGATTATACGCGCCTATCACAACTTTCTTTCGTTCAAAATTATTAGAAACATATGGGGTAAAAAGCGTATCGAGATAATGAAGAAGTTTTGATCCGCCTTTGATTTGTTCATCAATAGAACTGCTTGGGTATACATTAAATTTAGCAGCGGTTACCGGCATCAATTGCATAATTCCAAAAGCACCAGAATAGCTGTGATAATTATCCTCAAATCGAGATTCTTGGTAAATTAGCGAGGCCAACAATCGCCAGTCCCAACCGATTCTGTCGGCGTGTTTTTTAATGGTTTTATCGTAAGGACTAAGTCGTTTGCTTTCTACACTATGAAATCCTTCATCTACCCCAATCCCAAGTAAAGGATTATTGAAATATTTGATCTTTAGAAAATGGAATCGATAGGATTTTCTAAAATCATTGAGCCATGAATTAAGTGTATCTGCCCATTGGTTTGCCTGACAGCTGATAGCCCAGCCTATAGGTTGCGGCTTACAGAGTTTTAATTTGAGATCAATTTGTGGATAGTACATGGCATTGATGATGGCCAAATTTTCGTCGCAAACAGTATAATCGATAAACCCAGCAGCAACCATGCGCAATAATTCTTCGGTGCCGTATTGGGGTACCTCAATAATATTGATGTTAATATCGAAGATATCTTCAAGTGTTTCCAATTGATGAATGAAATATGTGGCTTTTGAAACGTAGACAGTTTTTCCGTCCAGCTCTTCAATATTATGCAAATATCCGGCTTTGGTTTTCTGAGAATCAAGTTGTATGAGTATTGGACTCATGGAATATAAACTGTCGGTAAAACATACTCCGGGATAGCGATTATTTTTAATGGTGAGATCCATGGCCACCAAATCACAGTTTCCAAAAGCAAGTTCCTGAAAAGCACGTTCAAGATCGTTGGAAATGCTAATGCTGACTTCCATATTCAAGTCTTTGGCCAGTTCTTGAACAATTTCATATTGATACCCTTGTGGTGTGCCTTTGTAGATAAAATAATTGAGGGTATTATAACCAAGGATGACATTGAAAGTGCCTCGTTCGGTGATTTCAGGAAAATCGAAATGTTTCACCGGATCGGGTATGCGCTGTGGCTGATCCGTTGCCCGGCTGCTTATGAGTAAAATAAGCAGGTACAAAGGAAAAATGAGCAGGTCGATATGTTTTATCCAAGGCCGCTTCACCCCTAAGGTATTATGAATCAGGGGCAATTTACGATATTTTTTTTAATCTCCAAAAAGACGCAGATTTTTACAAGATTCGAGCGAAAAAGAAAAAACTCTGTTCCATCGTCCCGAAGAATGAGAGTCATGGAACAGGGAGATACGTGCCTTCGCGCAACCTTGACTTGATCCTCTCTTCATTCGGAACGATGTCAAGTTGTCTTCCTGCGGGCTGGCAGAACCTTTAAGGTGTGTGCATAGGCTTTAGACCGGATATCCTTGAAGGTTTGGAGGGTGGAAAATGATTTAAGCTGCTATATCGGTTCGGGTTTTTGCAATACTTGTGCGATTAGTTTCCCGTCATTTTTGGGCACACGAAGTTACGGAATTTTGGGTAAAACCCCAAGAACACTTACAGCATTCGAGCGTCGTTTGGCGAAGCATCGCAAAGCCAAATGACATCGAAGCGTTGTATCTGCACGCTACCCTTTACAACGCTTGAATGTCGCACTCATTTGTGAGTTTCTTGTGCGACGCTTCAATGTTGTAAAGATAAGTTTGTGTGCTGATTAGTGGTAAAAGCACTTTCCGCTAATCCCTGAATCAGCTAATGAGCTAATCAAAAGCTTCAATTCTTTAATCCGTCTTACTAATGAAACAGCGTAGATCAGCGTCCCCGTTCCCCGTTTTACGTACTACTTATTTTCTTCCTGCTTTGCCTTCACAATCTCTTCTTGTTTTGCCATTGGCATAGGCATGTACTGATAAAATTCCATGGAATAATTGGCTCGTCCGCTGGAAACATTCCTCAGGGTTGTAGCATAACCAAACATTTCCATGAGAGGAACAAACCCACTGAGTTTTTGAGCTCCTTTACGGAAACGACGCATGCTTTCAATTCTTCCACGTCGCTTGTTCAAGTCACCAGTTACATTGCCGATATAATCATCGGGGGTATTGATTTCAATTTTCATGACTGGCTCAAGCAATATAGGATTGCCTTTTATAAATCCCTGCTTAAAGCAAAGAGATGCACAGATTTGAAAAGCCATATCGCTTGAATCCACAGCATGGTGGCTTCCATCAAGTAAAACGGCTTTAACATCCACAACAGGATAGCCGGCTAGAGGTCCTTTTGTTAAAGCTTTTTTGATCCCTTTCTGAACAGAAGAAATAAACTCGTTAGGAACCACGCCGCCTTTGGAGACATCCATGAATTCAAATCCTTTGCCCTGATTAGGCTCGAAACGAATTACCGTGTGAGCATACTGCCCTTTACCACCGCTTTGTTTCACATGTTTATAATTGCTTTCTTGTGCAATACCAATGGTTTCTCGGAATGAAACTGAAGGCTCGCCAATCACTACTGGAACGGCGAATTCTTCTTTTAATCTGTCCACAATAATTTCAAGGTGAAGTTCTCCCATACCGGCAATTATTGTTTCTTCGGTTTCATCGTCGAAATGCGCACGGAATGATGGATCTTCATTGCTGAGTTTGGCAAGAGCCTCACTGAGTTTTTTATGGTCTTTACGGTCTTCAGAATTTACTTTTAATTCTATTACTGCAGGAGGGATATGAATAGATTCCAGTAAAATTGGATGATCATCATCGCAAAGTGTATCACCGGTTCGGGCATATTTTAGTCCAACTAGCGCAACAATTTCTCCGGCACCGGCTTCTTTAATTTCCTCACGCTCTTTGGCTTTGATTCTGAAAATACGCCCTGCACGCTCGTTTTTCTCCTTGGTGGCATTATAAAAACTCATGCCGCTTTTAAGCGTTCCACTGAAAATACGAATAAAGGTCTGTTGACCCACAAAAGGATCATTTATAAGCTTAAATGCAAGTGCAGAAAAAGGTTCATTATTCGATGGCCCACGAGAATAAGTTTTCTCTTCGTTATCCACATCATGACCTATTATTGCACCAACATCGACAGGAGAGGGAAGGTAGTCTATAACAGCATCGAGGAGTAATTGAATACCTTTATTTTTATATGCAGCTCCTAAGAAAACAGGGGTTATGAGTAACTTCAAAGTAGCATCGCGAACAGCCGACATGAGCAATTCTGCGGGAATATGCTCGTCTTCGAGATATAGCATGGCAACTTCATCATTATAATCTGAAATCTTTTCGATCAATTCTTTTCTTGCTTCTATAGCTTTTGGAAGCATGTCTTCAGAAATCTCACTTTCCACTCTTTCTTTTTCTGAGAAAACAACAGACTTCATGCTTATAAGGTCTATCATTCCTTCGAAATGTTCTTCAGCTCCGAGCGGAAGGTGCAATGGAACTGCATTGGCTCCCAGATATTTATTCATCTGCTCTACAACCTCATTGAAATCTGCTCCTGTGCGGTCCATTTTATTGACAAAAGCAATGCGGGGAACACGATATTTATCGGCCTGATTCCAAACGGTTTCACTCTGTGGTTCTACACCACCAACGGCACAGAAAACAGCAATCATTCCGTCAATTACACGCAGCGAACGCTCTACTTCAATGGTGAAATCAACGTGTCCCGGAGTGTCGATCAGATTGATCTGATGATCACGCCATTGGGTAGTAATTGCAGCTGAGGCAATGGTAATTCCACGCTCCTGCTCCTGTTTCATAAAATCCATAGTGGCCTGGCCATCGTGAACTTCTCCCATTTTGCGGTTTACACCGGTAAAAAATAGAACTCGCTCGGTTACTGTGGTTTTTCCTGCATCGATATGGGCGGCAATGCCGATATTTCTAAGTCTTGAAATGCTTTGTGACATAATGTTCCTCTTTCAGAAGGTCTTTATTTTCAGTGATTTATATCTGAAATTCTGCCATTTTTTGACAGGTTTCAATTTCAGCGTGCAAAGGTACGTTCTTTTATCTTAGTAAAGTGTTATGCGCGCATTATTTTATTGGTTTTGTGGTCTTTTTAGATAAATATCGTAGAAAATTTCATACCTTGTATGCGGAAATACAATTGTTCTACCTATGAAAAATGCACATCCGCATATTATTGGTTGTGAGGATTGGGAAAATGAAAAGATAAAAACCTATATTTTCAAAAATACTATAAAATGAAAATAAAAACTATTATATTTGCGTAAAATACAATAATCGAAAATATGAATTTACTTGATTTCGTTTCAGGAAAATTGGTAAAGCAGGTGGGATACAAATCTTTTATGCCGGAAAAGATTAACCATGAGTGGATAATTTCAAGCCCGGAGGTAAATAAGCTGCTAGCAGAGGCCAATCGGCTTATTGGCGAATTGAACGCTTTTTCTCAGATCATTCCCAATGTAGATTTCTTTATCGCAATGCATGTTTTGAAAGAAGCAACAACCTCAAGCCGTATTGAGGGTACAAAAACCAATATGGAAGAGGCATTGGTCAAGGAGGAGGATATTCATCCCGAAAAACGCAACGATTGGGCAGAAGTACATAATTATATTAATGCAATCAATTATTCAATTAAGGAGCTAGAACAACTGCCACTCTCAAATCGTTTAATCAGAAAAACGCATAAAATTTTGTTGGCAGGGGTTAGGGGAAAACATAAAACGCCTGGTCAATTTCGAATTAGCCAAAACTGGATAGGAGCAACCATTAATGATGCAGCGTTTATTCCTCCGCATCAGGCTGATATTGCTGAGTTAATGAGTGATATGGAGAAGTTTATTCATAACGATGAAATTCAAGTTCCTCATTTGATAAGAATTGCAATTATTCATTACCAATTTGAAACCATTCATCCGTTTTTGGATGGGAATGGACGCCTTGGGCGTTTGCTTATAACGCTTTATCTGGTTAGTAGTGGAATGCTCCGCAAGCCATCATTGTATTTGTCAGATTTTTTCGAGAAAAATAAAGGATATTACTTTGATAATCTAATGAATGTTAGATTGAAAAACGATCTGGTTCAATGGGTGAAGTTTTTTCTGTCTGGTGTAATTGAAACATCGAAGGAATCCATACAAGTGTTTATGGATATTATTTCTCTAAAAACCGACATTGAAGTTAAGAGGCTTCCATCTCTTGGAAGTAAAATTGAAAATGCTCAGAAATTGCTTAATAAACTGTATCAAAATCCGATTATTGATTCCACACAGGTTAGTGAATTACTGGATATTGCGCCTTCAACTGCCAATAGATTACTGAATGATCTTATTGAGTTGAAAATTTTAAAAGAACTTACTGGATTTAAGCGAAATAGGAAGTATATTTTTACGGAGTATTTCGATATTTTTCAGCGGGAGAGATATTAAACTGTAATTTTTCATACCTTGTATGCGGAAATACAATTGTTCTATCTATGAAAAACGCACATATGCATATTATTGGTTGTGAGGATTTTTTGGAAGGAAGAGAGTTCTTTGCAGCCATTTCTCCCCTTGATGGTCAAACCTTGCCGGGGCATTTTTGCAATGCCACAGAATCTGAAATAAATAGGGCAGCACAATTGGCAGCAAAAGCGGCATCTGCATTTCGACGAAAAAGTACAAGTGAAAGGGCAGCTTTTCTGAATGAAATTGCCAAATATTTGGAAGAACGCAGTAAAGAAATTATCCGTATTTGTGCGTTGGAAACAGCTTTACCGGAGACTCGCCTACAGGGTGAAATGGGCAGAACCTGCAATCAATTGCGAATGTTCGCGGATCAAATTACGGATGAAAAGTTTCTGAAAGAAATTCATGAAGAAGCATTGCCCGAGCGGGTGCCTCCACGACCAGATTTGCTCAGAAAATTTATGGGGATTGGACCAGTAGCTGTTTTTGGAGCATCCAATTTCCCGCTGGCATTTTCTGTGGCAGGTGGTGATACTGCTTCAGCGCTGGCTGCCGGTTGTCCTGTAATAGTAAAAGGTCACCCTTTGCATCCGCATACTTCACAATTGGTGGGGCAGTGCATTCGCGATGCTGCAAAAAGTACCGAAATGCCAAATGGCGTATTTTCATTGCTTCATGGCAAATCAAATAGGGTGGGGCAGCAATTGCTATTTCATCCTGCTATAAAAGCCGGAACATTTACCGGTTCGCAAAATGGCGGACGTGCTTTGCTTCAGGTAGTGAGGCAGCGATCGGTTCCCATTCCTTTCTTTGCAGAAATGGGTAGCGTAAATCCTATGGTGATTATGCGCGATAGTCTGGAGAAAAATTACGAAGATATTGCCGCTGGAATTTTGAACAGCTGCACTCTTGGCGTTGGACAGTTTTGTACCAATCCCGGGTTGGTTATTATTGAAAAATCAGAAGTGCAGGATAAGTTTCTGGCATTGATTCGTGATATTGTTGAAAGTTTGAAGCCGGGGCCAATGCTTTCGGCTGAAATTGCCAATAACTATATGGCTGCTAAAAGAAAAATAGCCAGTCGCCATATCGTAAAAATTTTGGGCAAAGCGCAAGCGGAGAATAAATATGCCGAGGGGGTGCCCTGTGTTTTGGCTTGCAGGGCTGCAGATCTAATAGAGACTCCTGAAATTGCCGAAGAAATCTTTGGTCCATCTACGATGATTGTTTTGGCGGAAAATAAAGAAGAAATTTTGCAGGTTCTCGATGTCATTGGCGGGCAACTCACCGCAACATTATTCTGTGAAAAGGAAAATCTAAATGAGCATGCTGATTTGCTTGATAAAATGGCAGAGATTGCAGGGCGGGTGCTTTACAATTCCTATCCTACAGGTGTTGAGGTTGGTCTTGCTATGCATCATGGCGGACCGTGGCCGGCCAGTACCGATTCGAGGTTTACTTCGGTAGGGGCGCAGGCTATTCT